>JAISDM010000044.1 GCA_031264885.1 Peptococcaceae bacterium
TCATATTCTGGAGACGAGTAACTCCCTCCTACATACCACCCTATAGACTGTATGTTTCCGTACTTTCTCAGTATTTCCTGTTCTTTTTCATTTAGTTCCCTAACCAATTTATGCCAATCATCGTCACTGTCAGCTACAGCATAAACGTACCCCTTCGTGGAAGCTTCAGAATTTCCAGATTCCATGCAAATAAAATAAACTCTATAATTGCTATACTTTGACCTTATAGCTCTCTCCTGACTCATATATTCAGGATCATCTACTATTTTAAGCATATAGAATACCTCCTCTACTGAAAAAATTCGACCTGCGCAATTAGGAACTCGGGAACGGATGCGCCTAATTGCACAGGTCGAAATATTTCAGTGTTTTCGGACGGTCCCGGGCGGCAGGATGCCGCCCCTACGGTACCGTGAACGATACTTCTGTATATGGGAATGGGGATATGTTCCAACAACGAATGGCGGAGAGAGTGGGATTCGCCAGCCCTGCGCCTCCGGCTTGTTCTGATGGCGCCGCAAGCGCCCGCGCCACGTTTTGCTCCGCGAAACGCCCTCACGGGTTCGAATCCCGCCGGGGCTTTGCGGGTTATATGAATCAATCCTCATGATATGGGAATATATTCGAGTGGCGGAGAGAGTGGGATTCGAACCCACGATACAGGTTTAAGCCCGTATAATCGCTTAGCAGGCGACCGCCTTCAGCCGACTCGGCCATCTCTCCGCACGCCAAAATTATATATGGAGACGGGGAAAAAGTCAATAGGCCAGATGGTACACTGCCTTTACATCTTTTTCTTTCAACAGATAAACCCCGTTGCCGGTGCCCACATACTGACGGCCGTCCAAGGCGGTTTTGGCCATGAGGTCAAATTTGCCGTCGTCGATGCCCGCGTCTTTTAATCTCGTGGGCAGACCCATCACATGGCTAAAATTCTCCAGGCGCGCGATCATTTCCTCTATGGCCGCTTCCGGATGGTCGTAAGCGATGTCCACGTCAAACACACGGCAGGAGAATTGCAAAAACTTGGGGATATCATGCTTGTATACATATTTCATCCAGGCGGGCAGTATCACGGCCAGCGAAGCGCCGTGGCTCATGTCATACTGGCCGCTGAGTTCGTGGGCGGTGTCGTGGCTCGACCAGTCCCCATGGGTGCGGCCCATTTCCAGGATCTTATTGTGGGCGATGCAGCCTGTCCACATCACCTCGGCCCGGGCGTCGTAATTGGCCGGATCCTTCATGAGGATGGGCGCGTTGACCAGCATGGTTCTTATGCAGGCTTCGATCATCCTGTCCGACAAATCGTTATTGGGGTGCTTCACGAAATAGCGTTCTATCAGATGGGCGACGATGTCAAAAACCCCGCTGGCGGTCTGATAAGGCGGCAGTGTTTTGGTATACTCCGGGTTCAATATCGCAAACTTGGGAAGGAGCGGCTCGCCTCCGGTATAACGCTTCGTTTTGAGTTCGTCATGAGTGACGACGGTTCCGAAGGAAGCCTCGCTGCCCGCGGCCGGTATGGTCAGGACGACTCCCATGGGTATCGCGTCTTTAAACCGGGCCTTGGGGAAATAATAATCCTTCCAGATGTCCTCCCCATCCTTGAGCCGGACGCCGGCCGCGATGCCTTTGGCGGTGTCTATGACGCTGCCGCCGCCCACGGCAAGCAAGAAATCCGGGGGATCTTTTTTACAAAATTCAATGCCTTCCAAAACCTTTGAAAGAAGCGGATTGGGCTTGACGCCGAAAAACTCGGAATATTGTACGCCCGCTTTTTCCATCAGTTTTTTGGCGTCGTCCACAGCCGCTTTCGAGCCTTTGCCGCCGGAATGGACGAGCAAAACCTTGGCGGCGCCGTTTTTTTCCAGTTGATCCGGCAAGGAATCCATGGCCGTCTTCCCGAATATAATCCTGGTCGGCGCGTAAAATTCAAAATCCAACATGATTTTTCCTCCCTTTTTTTCTCAAATTTCCACTATCCACTGCCCAATTTCCACTGCCACTACCCAATATAGTCCACCGATATTTGATCCGGTTTCAACTCCCGCGCGTCCGGCTGCTTCGCGGGGCGCCCGACCGCGATGCCCATAAGAGGCGTAAATCCATCCGGCAGATTCAGCAGGCTCGAATGATCCAGCTCGGGCAATTCACGCATGGATTCCAGGGCAAACCACATAAAGACGCTCCCCAGCCCGAGTTCGGCCGCGGCTAAGTGCATTGAATAGACGACGCAAGCGGCATTCGCGAACTCGATGCCCGGCTGAACCGTTTGATTCCGATGCGATACGAAAATCACCGCGGGCGCGCCGTAAAAGGGATCATAACCCTGCTTCGCCTGTCTGCCGTCAGGTTTATAATCACCCAATATTTCTTTCATCTTCGACTTATTTTCCCAGCGCTTCGCGGCTGCTTCGGACAGCCTGTCAAGCACGTCCCTGTTCCGCACCACCGTCAGATGTATGTCCTTGTACATACGGCTGCCTATTGGAGCGCCATTGGCGGCAAGCAATATATCGGATAAGTCTTGCTGCGTTACTGGCTCATCCGCAAACCTCCGGACGGACTTTCTGTGCTTGAGCAAGTCAAAAAAATTCATGGAATCATCCCTTCACATTAGTTTTGCAGGCGCAGGCGTTTTATGCTATAATTTGTTCAAAATACTTGTCATCCACGAAAGGAGCAATCAAAATGACTCAGGATCAGATTACTCAATTGTGTAAAAAAAACGCTGAGGCGATCCATCAGGAGATCGAGTCCCAAATGTTCACGTGGCAATTGGATTTAACCACAGGCGACGCGGCGGAGGCGTCTTATAAAGTGATGCAGCGTTACGTCGAAGAATTTGTGGTGCTGTCCCTTTCCAGAGCGCTCGGCGCGATATACGCCGAAAAAAAATAGGTCCATACTCGTGAATCCCGGGGGAATTCAGGGCATGCTATATCTAAGCGACATTCGGGTTCGGCGCGCCAGACCGGTGAAGGCGCCGAATCCTGCCCGCGCCCGGCGAACGGGAGAGAAAGCGTGACGGGCCGCCCGGGGGCGGCGGACTCGCGGCGCGCGCGGCAGGGGTATGGGGCGGAGGAGCATGGTATGACTGTTGAAAACAAAAAAAACTTCATCATCAATATCGCTTTTCTATTGGTTTGTTTCGGATTGATTTATTTAATCGTCAAATTCGCGCTGCCCTGGCTGTTCCCTTTTATCATCGCGCTGGGTATGGCGGCGGTGTTAAACCGCCCGATTGTTTGGATTTCGTCCAAAACACATGTGGGACGGGGATTGGTCGCGGTTTTTTTTGTGCTTTTGATTTTTAGCATTCTGGGTGTGCTTTTGTTTTTGATCGGTTACCAGCTGGTAGAATCCGCCATCAGCATGACGAACATCGTGGTTGATTTCGCCAAGCGCGTACTGCCTCTGACGGTGCAGACGCTGACGCTTTATATCGATGAGCTGCCGCCGGATACCGCGGAGGCGCTGCTGACCGCCGCCCGGGCCTTGACGGACGCGCTCCAAACCGGGTTGGTCAGTTTTGCCACAAGTGTCGCGAATAGTCTGGTTAGTTTTACCACGGTGGGCTTGCCGGGATTTTTGATCGGATTTATCATCACGGTGGTGTCCTGCTGTTATGTGAGCCGGGATTATATTGCCGTCATAACGTTCCTATCCCGCCTGGTTCCGCGCAGATACCGGCAGGTCGCCACGCAGGTCAAGGGTTATTTCATAACGACGGGATTAACCTTGCTGCGCTCTTATATTTTGTTGATGACGCTGACTTTTTTTGAGCTGTTTGTGTTCCTGTCCCTGTTCCGGATCGAACACGCCCTCCCCATCGCGGCTTTAATCGCGGTGATCGATGTGCTGCCCGTGCTGGGGACGGGTACCGTGCTGATCCCGTGGGCGCTGATTTCTTTCATTATGGGGAATTGGCCTCTGGGAGTGAAGATCCTGATCGCTTACACCGTGGTCACCATTGTCAGGAATGTGACGGAACCCAAATTAATCGGGGGTCAAATCGGCATCAACCCGATTTTTACTTTGGTGGCTATGTATGTAGGATTGAGGCTGGCCGGCGTCTTAGGCATGTTTATTATGGTATTCGTGGTCATCATGATCAAAAATTTACATGACGCCGGTCAATTTCAGTTTCTGAACGGCGATTAAGCAGGGGCGGAACGACAAAATATGATCGTTTCCTGGACGGTTCCGGGCGGCAGGATGCCGCCCCTACGGCGCGTCGGTCGCCGTATTTGGGCGCTTGCGGATGGCATCTGGGATGGATGCCGCCCGCCTTTGACAGACGCGCAAACCCGCTTGACCGGCGGTATGTGTGCTTTAAGCCGCGGGCAGAAGCCGGCTCAGCTGGTCTTCGTATAAAGCGTGTACCGTATTGGCCGCGTTCAGCACCGCGTTGGAGGAAATGGTGGCGCCGGTGACCGCGTCAATGTGTTGATTTAACGTCAGCGGCGGCTGGGAATTGGCGAACTGTTCGTAAAACGCGGGTTCGGCGATTTTGGAGCCCAGGCCGGCTGTTTCTTCGTGGGCGCCGACGCGGATCCCCGCCAGAGCGCCGTCGGCCAGGACGCCGACGATTAGATTGATATCGCCTTTGTATCCCGTGGCCTTAATGTTGACGCACCAGCCCGCGATTTCATCGCCTTTGAAGGCTTCCTGGACCGATGTGATTCTGGAATAAATCCCGGCGCCGTCATAGACGGCGTCTCTGAAATCCGCGCCGGGAATCAAAGCCCGGTAATTTTCGTTGGCCTGATCAATTTGTAATTGTTCGATGATCGGGTCGGTCACAGAATAGGTCAACCCCAGGCAAAACCCTGCCACGACACAGATCACAACCAGTTTAAGCACAAGGTTTAAAGTGCTGTTCATGAGTAACGCCTCCGTTTTTGATTGGTTTTCTCCATATCATAGCATAATCGCCGCGGATTGAAAAGACGAAATTTGCCGCCTTCAATTCGTAGTTTGGCAAGCCTCCCGTCATCCGAGCTTGCTTGCCCCGTCATTCCGGGCTTGTCCCGAAATCCATTCTTGTGTCTGCCATCTTTTTTGGATTCCGGGACAAACCCGGAATGACAAGATGCGATGCCAGAACGCAAAACTACGAATCGCAGTTTTGCCGCCCGTCTTTGGATTATATTTTGCGCGCCACAGTTACGCCTTCCGGCAGATTTTCACTGTCAACGCTGACGGTATAGTCGCCGTAAGCGCGCGGCGCCAATACGCCTTCCCGGCGCTTGACGCTCACCAGCTCAAACAGCTTGTGCGACGGCGCGTCGCCGAGTTCGTTGCTGTGCTTGAATACGATCAGTTCACGCAAAGCCATTTTGCCCCTGGCGGCGCTCCTGTCCTCGTCGAACATGTGTATTACGGCATTCCAGAACAGATTCAGATCGTCCTCGGAGAAGCCTGTGACCGTTTTCGCGAGATTCGCGGAGATGAATCCCTCCTGACGGTACAGTCCATAGGGTACAATGTGCTTGTGTCCGATCTCGGTGGACGCGGTCTTGCCTTTTTCCTCGGTAGTGACCGTGACGCGGGTAATCGCTATATCCTGCGGCGTGATCCTGTCTACGCTGCGTCCGAACGCCAGTTGAACCGGACCGCGCACCTGCCCGGCAACGTTTGAAAGTTCTTTATCCTTCGCCGCCGTCGTCATGACTGCGCCGAACGTCCTGATGTCGAAAAAATTCGAACACATAAAGTCACGAAAGCCGCCGCTTTTTTCACTCTTGTCTTTGTTTTTTATCGCGTCCACACCTTTGGCGTCTTGGGTGTTCAGCGCCGTACCCTGTTTGATGTAGATATTGTATCCTGGTTCACCGTTTTTAACGATGTCAATGTAGTTCCTGATTTTGCGCTTAACGCAAACGTCGGTTACGATCCCGTGATCTGTATCAGGATCGACGCGCGGCATATTGTCCGCGTCGGGATCCCCATTGGGATTTCCGTTCTCCACGTCGTAAAGTATGACGAAGTCATAGCGGTTTTTTATCGCGTTCTTGTGCATTGCATTATTCCTCTCTGTCTTTTTTGCTTGTGAAAAAGTCTTGTGTCTGATGATAATAGCCAAGAATGAATTTCCCTTGTTCTTCGAGCGTCAGAGTGGATGGAAATCCTAATTCTTTAGGGATTTTCCTGAGGATTTCCGTCTTGAGTTTTTCAAAAAATATCCGGTTTTTATCATCGAGACTGGCGGAACTGGAATGATGGTTTGACAGTTTCAGCAGAATAGGAAAAACATTGCCGGGATTTGAACACGCTCTTGTAAAAAATCTGCCGCGAATGGTTGAGTTCAGTTTCCCCTTCGCCGCTCGCGTCTGAAGCTGCTCCAGCACGGAAAACAGCTGTCCCAGCGCGTATGGCCGATCGTCGGTTTGCGTATTGAGCATCATGGTCACAACCTCTCCTTCATTAAAATTTCTTATGAGAAACGCCTTTATTATGGCGGCTTTTGTCTTAGTGATGTCCTCGCCCGCTCTTATGCGCGCCAAAATCGAGTGATACAGCGTAAGCGGATATGGATCGCCGCTGATAATGCTGTGCATCAGCTGTCCGCCGAGCAGCGGCGCGGCGTCTGAGGCCGATTTTTTTACGGTTGTTTCACTGAGCAGCAGCCAGGGCGGCAAAAACTGGAATCTATCATTGCCGGCTTTATATAGCTCAAGATTGCTGTAATGCCTGAGATTGTGTGCCAAAATCGCGCCGAAATGATCCGCGTAGAAGAATCTTATGCTGATTCTGCCGGAGTTGGGCGACAAACACAACAGGTAAAATTTGCTGTCCGGTTTACAGCCTTCGATTTGAACCTTTCGCCCGGAAGCGGCGCGTTCCATAAGCGCGGACAGGCGATCCGCGTCGCTTTCCTTCGGCTGGCTGGTCCACGAGAAGACCTCTTCCTCCAGCCCGCCGCCGTCTTCCGACCAATAGACCAGCGTATCCCCTCCGATAAACTGCCGGTTATTCTCGCTCTTCAGTAAGTCGTTCAGCGCTGTGACATACGCGAAGGCGGCGTATTTCCCTATATCGGCGGCGCGGTCTTTGACTGTCTTGCCGTATGAGGTAAAGCTCTCGCAATTGGCTGAAATCAGGCTTGAGCCGCTTGACTGTCCGCCGCGCAGCTTGAGCGCGCCATGCGTTGGTACCGGGGAATCAAGCTTGCCGGTCACAAGACAGCGGATTTTTTCATGTTCGTCTGAATCGCTTTGAGCGTAATAAAAATCCCACGCGGCGCGAATCGAATCGGTTTCGTAGCAGATGAAGCGCCCGTTCACCTGAAACACGAATTTTGCCGCGGCCGCTGTTCCAAAGCTGATGAGTTTGATCCAGTCCGCGGGCGCCCCCATTTCGAAGTATGCTTTGATCGCCGCGGCTTCCACTGTGCCGGTCTTCTCCAACGCGCGCAAATGAAGCTCCCTTGAAGCTTGAAATTTTTCCGCGCCGCGCTTTGGGTCGGCGCCCAGCAAATAGCCGCCGTTGTCACATAGAAACGCGCTCTTTATCCCACTCGTCCGGCCAGGCGGTTCAACCGGCAGAATAAATTCGCGTTTTCTCATGTTTTTACCGTCGTGAAATTCCAGTGGAACGACGCCGAGCAAAACGCCGTTCCCGGAGATGTCGAGAGCGTAAGATACCTCGCGCCGCTGCCATCCCGGCGAAACTGAACCTATGTCCTCATATCTGCGCACAAGCGATTGAATGATCATCGCAGTACCTCCGCGTTACGCAAGTCGATCACGCCGTTTCTCATTTCCGCCATGAAATACGCCGGACGAAATTCTGTGACGACCGAGCTTCCGTCGCTGTCCGTCTCCGTTATATAATCTATATCGTACAGCATGAGTCCCAGCGAACGGGAGTCGCCGATCGGTTCGGGGGACGCCTCGTCATCCGCGATCGGGCGGACGTTCGCGGGGAATTCACGCGAACCGAGATATGGCATATAGAAGTTTTGGCCCTTTGCCAGACGGCGGCGCAGCATATCCGCGAACTTGCCTTCATTGTCCTGCGTTCCCGCCTTATTCGTCATTTCGAAGTGCCCGGTTACAACGTAGCGCACTTTTTTCAATATCAGCGACGCGCGTTGGACGCGGTCGTCCGAAGCGTCCAAGTACAGCTTGCCGGCGCGCAAACGCTGTTCCGCCGCTTGAACGCTTCTGTGCGGAATCTTGCCGCTGACCTCGCTGCGGCGGAGATTTTCAAAACGAATTGGCTCACAGACCGCAATCTCATCTATTTTATACCGGATGGCGGGCTTCCACAGTATCGCTTCCATAATACCGCGCGCCGCGCTCGGGGTAATGACCTCGTAACTGACTCGCTCGACCTTAAGCTCGGGACGCGAGAAGCATGCGTAATCGCCCCGAATTTCAACCGTAAATCCGTAAGCCATAAATAATCCCCCTTAACAGGCAGGCGTATCGTCGCCGCGCGGAGAGATATTCACTCCAAAGCGTTCATCATAATAATCGTCCGCAAGCAACCGCACATCGCTGTCAAGCTGTTCAACCGCGCCGATTTCATTCAGCTTGCTCACATCTTCTTCGGTCAGCGAGACGCTGTACCGCGCCAGTTCACGAAACAGTTCGCGCGTCCGCTCGCCGCCGCGCAGGCGGTTTGCAAGCTCCGGAGCTTCACGCGGAACAAAAACAATCTGTGTGTTTTCCTCAATGATCCTAAATTCCTTTGAGACAGTTCTAAACGGAAAGCTGAAAGAACGCAATCCCGCGTCAAATCTCGATACGACATCCTTGCTGTCAAGCGATTCGTTTCCCTTGTTGTAAAACAGCTGCTCGAAATACGCTTTGATCGCGTCGGGCGAAGCGATATCATCGCGCCCGCGCACAGCCTGAGAAGCGGCGGCGATGTTCGGCTTGATGGATGGGGGAGGATTATGTTCCGCGGAAGTGAACACATAAACCACAGACTCGTCCGCCGGGTGTTTTCCCTCGCGGTTGCAGCGTCCGGCCGCTTGAATGATTGAATCAAGCCCCGCCACCGCGCGGTACACGGCGGGGAAGTCCAAATCGACGCCTGCCTCGACGAGACTTGTGCTTACGACACGGCAAGAAAGCCCGTCTTTCAGCCTGGCGCGGATCTCGGACAAGGCCCGGCCGCGGTGTGCCGGATACATAGTCGTGGAAAGGTGGAAGGCGCCGTCCGCCGGCAGTTTATGAAACAGCGCCTGCGCGTGCTTGCGCGAGTTGACGATACACAGTACCTGCGAATGTTGACACAAGCGCGCGGCAAGCGCGTCGTCTGTCAGCGGCTCCGGTATCTGCCGAATCGCCGCGCGGCGCAGGATTTCATACAGTTTTTCCGGATTGCTTGCGATTTCTGTGGATTGAATATCGCCGAAATACCGTTCCAGCGCGGATTGGGTGGCGGTCGCCAATACGACGGTGCATCCGTAGCCCCGTACAAGCTCGCCCATGGCCCTGACGCATGGAATCAGATATGGCAGAGGCAGCATCTGCGCCTCGTCGAACACAATCACACTGTCGGCGATGTTGTGCAGCTTGCGGCAGTCGGAGGGACGGCTGGCAAACAGCGATTCAAAGAATCTCACGCTGCTTGTGGCAATCAGGGGGAAATCCCAATTCTCGGCGGAATAACGCTTGCGATCCATTTCTTCATGATCATCGTCATATCTCACACCGAAATGGTGCTGCAGGACATTTTCGGCGCCAAGCAGCTTTTCAAGTTCGGCGGCGTTCTGCTCAATGATCGTATTGTACGGCGCGACGTATATAATCCTCCGCTTGCCGTACTTTGAAGCATGGACAAGCGCGAATGCGAGACTCGCTGTGGTCTTGCCGCTCCCGGTTGGGGCCGTCAGAGTAAATAAGCCGGGGCTGTGTTCGGCTGACGCGATACAGTCTTTCAGCAGAGCGGTACGCCGCAGGTTGAGTTCCCCCACATCCCCGGACGGATACAGAAAATGATCAATTCCCTCAAACAAACGTTTTTTCAGCGCCGGAATGTCGGTGTGGCCGCCGCGCGGCAAGAGCCCGGCTTTGAAACGTTCTGTATCAAGATAGTCAGCGTCCACGAGCGCGGAAAAAATCATACGAATGAAAAAAGCCGCGTCGAAGCCGCTTCGGATGGGGAAGTCAGGCGGTTTCAATTCCGGGATTTCAAGTTCGTTCCGATAGGAGGAATAATCCTCCACAACTCTGTCCAATCGTCCGAATAAGGTAGATTCATCCCCGGACGCCTGACTCTGAGAACCGCCGTCCGGAAGCCCGCTGTGATGCCCGAGTACACAATAGGCCGCGAGAAGTCCAAACGCTGCCTTACCGCTTTTTTTCCACAGCATCTGACCGCCTGCCGTGGAATGGTCCACGCGGAGAGACACACCGCGTATCCGCCGCTGGAAACGCTCGGAATATTTGCCTAAATCGTGCAGCAGTCCGCATACATAGGCAATATCCTCTCCGCCAAAAACTTCGGCAAAGGCCGCGGCGAGTTCCGCCGTGCCTTTCAGATGGTCGATCACAGACTGCTTGCCATTGTCGTCCCGCGTGTGGGCGATGTATTGATCCAAATCTCGTTCTCCCTTGTACTCTCTGTATTCGATAAGCACTTCTTCCGCGAGGTACTCGTCGCTCCGGCAGTGCATATCGGAGACGCCATTAATGATGTCGTCGTATGTTTCGGAGCTGTACAGCATGTCCATCGCGCGGCGCAGTGAAACGTTGGCGCGCCGCGCGAGCGAAACGACAATTTCAGGATACTTCTGCCTCAGCAGGAACGCTCTTTCTTCATTCATCTCACCACCTCCGATGAAACATAATGCAGATAACAATCTATTGCAGTTTGCTTTTTGAAACAATACTGCCAGTTCGGTCTTTCATATCGCAAACGACTTAAAGCTTTTTCCCATGTTATGTAATCTCTCAAATATTTTTCAATCGTGTCAAATACTTTATCGTCCGCGACGCTGCCGGATATAATATCGTATTCGCCGCTTGCGGGGTTGCCTTTCCGGCAATCTGTTATAAACTCAAGCCAAGCTTTGGAATATGAGTCGAATTCAAGTATATTTAGAGTTTCAAACGCGGAATCGTCCAGTTCATATACTGACAAAACACTCGCGCCTTTTGGGCGTTTGAGCCGCTCAGCCCATTTCCGCGCC
Organism: Peptococcaceae bacterium; assembly: GCA_031264885.1. GTDB lineage: Bacteria > Bacillota > Peptococcia > DRI-13 > UBA5745 > JAISDM01. Next base: position 11,153 of record JAISDM010000044.1, read on the forward strand.
TGCTCTTTGAATGGAGTTGTATAAAATCCTTTGCCGAAATCCACATTATCCCGCGAGAAGGACACATCCGGCGACTCAATGGCACACCAGGAACCGTGATACAGTATCATATCGCAACCTTGCTCTCTTGCCGAAGAACCTCGATAAGTTCCCGTACAATATACTCCCGTCCCTGCGTGTGCAGCGCGTCATAATAGGGAATTATATAGGTGTCGAGTATATCGGTATCGTCAACCATAAGTTTGTAAACCTCGCTGCCCTTTAGTTCCAGTTCCTCGGCGACGCATTCAATACAAAAAATAGCAAAGTCAAGTTGTTCATTATTCACAGCAACAACCCTCTTCCTTTTTCAATCCACGCCGCCCTTTACGGGCGGCGACTTGGGATAAAATTGATCATCCCATGAACATAATATATTTCAATCCATTTTTTCTCGGAAACTAATTGTTTCCCATGAACATAATATAAAAAATTATAGCTGTTGTCAATATTTATTTCATCTGCGATTCGTAATTTAGCCAATTTAGCGAAATGTGCCTGAAGCAGGTGTGAGCGGACCCGGGATTCGGGCGGCAGGATGCCGCCCCTACGGTACCGTGAATGACGCGTCTGTAGGGGGCGGCATCCTGCCGCCCCAGACCGTCGGAAAATGACAAAAATGGCGCCGTTAACACAATATATACCGTGCCGCGATCCGTTGTGTGAAAAAATTCCCCTCCTGGGAGAGGTGTCAGCCGCGGTCTGTATGACATTCTCCTCCTCGGGAGGACAATGACTAACAGACCGCGGCTGACAGGGTGGTGGCGCAACGAAGGAACCACCCCGTCGCTACGCGCCACCCCTCCCGAGGAGGAGAATGGGAAAAGATGGGCGCGTTTTCGGACGGTCTGGCCCGGGGCAGGCACGAATTTCCAAAAAACGCGAAAAATAGTTTTGTATTTATGTGTTTTTTTTCACAATTTACATTTTTTAGTTTGACCTACGTTTTTTTTTATTATATAGTGTATCCCATAAAACATTTTTACGGAAAGCAGGTGTGGAAATTGAAATCGCTGACTTTCAGCGGGGGGATCCATCCCTTGGCTGAGCAGGATTGGAAAGCCGCCACCAAGGCTTCGCCCTTACGTGTTTTCGCGCCGGCCAGTGTGGTCATTCCTATGCGGCAGCATCTTGGGCGGCCTTGCGCGCCCTGTGTGAAACCGGGGGACGAGGTGCTGCTGGGGCAGATGATCGGCGAACCGGCCAGCCCGCGGGACGTGCCGGTTCACGCCAGTGTGTCCGGCAAGGTGGTCGCCGTGGAGGAGCGTCCCCATGTTACGGCGGGCATGATGCTGGCCGTCGTCATTGAGAACGACGGGCAGGACAAGCCGGATCCGTCCATTCAGCCGCGTTCCGCCGCGGAAGTGGAGGCGCTGCGGCCGGAACAGCTGCGGGACATAATCCGCGACGCGGGCATTGTCGGCATGGGGGGGGCGGAATTCCCGACGCATTTGAAGTTGGATGTCAAGGGAAAAGTGGATTACTTATTGATCAACGGCGCGGAATGTGAGCCGAGTCTGACCGGGGATCACCGCCAAATGCTGGAGAACGGGGATCTGGTGGTCAAGGGCGCGGTTCTGTTGATGCGCGCCTGCGGCGCGAAGGAATGTGTGATTGGGATAGAGGGCAAGCCGGACGCGGCGGAGGCCATTCAGAAGGCGGCCGAGGGCGCGCGCGAGGTCCGCGTGCTACAGCTCAAGGTCAAATATCCCCAAGGCGCGGAAAAAATGCTGATCGCGTCTGTTACGGGCCGCAAGGTTCCCGCGGGGGGGCTGCCCGCCGCGGTGGGCTGTGTGGTGGACAATGTGAGTACGGCTGTGGCTGTGGCGGAAGCGGTTTATGAGGGGGCGCCTCTGACGCGCCGGTCTGTGACGGTCAACGGCGCGGTGGGACAGCCCGGCAACTTGCTTCTGCGGATCGGCACCACCTTCCGGGACGCGGTGAATTTCTGCGGCGGATTTGTGGGAACGCCTCAGAAAATTATTTCCGGCGGGCCCATGATGGGAACGGCGGTGGCGGAGCCGGATGTGCCTGTGACCAAGGGCGGCAGCGGCATCACTGTTTTTAATCAGATCACTGACCCGGTGACGGTGGAAGGCAACTGTTTGCGCTGCGGCCGCTGTGTGGAGGCATGTCCGCTGCAATTGACGCCCCAGGCGATCAGCGAGGCGTACCTGGCCGAACGGCTGGATCTTTGCGGGGAGCTGCGCGCGGATCTATGTATGAAATGCGGCTGCTGCACCTTTGTATGTCCCGCCAAACGGCATTTGTCCCAGACGGTGGATCTGGCGAAACGCGCCTTGGCCGCGCAGGGAAGGAGGTAAACAAATATGGACGGGACCTTAGAAAAAATGTATGTGGCGCCGTCTCCGCACATCCGCGATAAGCATACCACTCAGAGAATCATGGCGGACGTGCTGATCGCCTTATTGCCGGCGGCGGCGGCGGCGGTGTATTTTTACGGAGCTTCCGCGCTTTTGCTGATGGCGGCTTCGGTGGCTGCCGCTGTGCTGGCGGAGTATGTATGGCAGAAAGCCAACCGGCAGCGCGTGACGGTGAGTGATCTGAGCGCGGCGGTGACCGGCTTGCTGCTGGCCTTCAATATGCCCGCCTCGGCGCCTGTGTGGATGCCGGTGATCGGCGCGGTATTCGCCATTATTATTGTGAAACAGCTTTTTGGGGGCTTGGGGCATAATTTTATTAATCCGGCGCTGGCCGCCCGGGGCGCCTTGATGGCCTCCTGGCCCAGCCATATGACGAGTTTTGTCATGCCGGGGGCGGACGCGGTTTCATCCGCCACGCCGCTGGGAATGATCAAGGAAGGCGCGGGGACTTTTGCCGACGTGACGGCCAGATTCAGCCTGACCGACGTGTTGACCGGCAGGATTCCGGGATGTCTGGGGGAGGTCAGCGCGGTGCTTTTGCTGGCCGGCGGAATTTATTTAATCGCGCGAAAAGTGATTCAGCCCCGAATTCCCGTCGCCATGCTGGGGAGCATGATCGTCATGCTGTGGATTTTTGGCGGAGAGGGCGGACTGTTCAGCGCCAGCGCTTACGCTGTGCTGTACCAGGTCGCCTGCGGCGGCGCTGTGCTGGGCGCGGTCTTTATGGCCACGGATTACGCCACCACGCCGGTTACGCCTGTGGGCCAATGGATATTCGGCGCCGGGGCGGGCGTGCTTGCGGTGATCATCCGATTGCTGGGCACTTATCCGGAAGGGGTCAGCTACGCCATTCTTCTGATGAACGTGGCGGCGCCGCTGATCGAAAAGCTGACGCGCCCGACCCCGTTCGGCGTACAGAAGCCGGCCGGCAAGAAGGCCGGCGGGTCCGCGGCGTAGCGGTATAGAGGAGAGGAGGCGAAACATTTATGAACGAGACGGTTGAGAAAAAATCCCTGGGCCAGATTTTCATGAACGGAATTTTGGACGAAAACCCCACGTTCAGGCTGGTTTTGGGCACGTGTCCGACTTTGGCCGTGACCACCAGCGTGGAAAACGGCATCGGCATGGGTCTGGCGGCCACGTTTGTGCTGGTGGGATCCAATTATGTGGTGTCCTTGCTGAAAAATTTCATCCCGGATGAAGTGCGTATCCCCGGTTATGTGGTGATCATCGCCACCTTTGTGACGGTGGCGCAGCTGCTGATGCAGGCGTACCTGCCCGACTTGAACGCTTCCCTGGGGCTGTTCGTGCCCTTGATCGTGGTCAATTGCATCATCCTCGCCAGAGCGGAGGCGTTCGCCAACAAGAACAGCGCGCTCCATTCGGTGATGGACGGTTTGGGCATGGGGCTCGGCTTTACTCTGGCGATCACGCTGATCTCCGCCATCCGCGAGATTCTGGGCGGCGGGACTTTCCTGGGCCACAGCTTATTCGGCGAGGGTTTTGAGCCGATGACGTTTTTTGCTCTGGCGCCGGGCGGCTTCATCATATTCGGCCTGATGATCGCCATTGTCAATTGGCTCTCGACCAAATTCAAAAGGAGCGTGAATTAAATGGAGCTTGCGGCTTCAAGCGGCGGATTCCGCATCTTTTTGATGCTGATCAGCGCTGTGTTTTGTAATAATTTTGTGCTGGCGCGTTTCTTGGGATGCTGTCCGTTTTTGGGCGTATCCAAGACGGTAGGCGGCGCCGTGGGCATGGGACTGGCCGTGACCTTTGTCATGGGGCTCGCGTCCCTGTTTACCACCATGGTGCAGCTGTATATTCTGAACCCGCTGAATATGGCCTATATGCAGACCATCGCCTTTATTCTGGTGATTGCCGCGCTGGTTCAGTTCGTTGAAATGTTCATGAAGAAGGCCATGCCGCCGCTGTACCGGTCTCTGGGGATATATTTGCCGCTGATTACCACCAACTGCGCGGTTCTGGGGGTGACGATCCTCAATATCAACTCGTCTTACGGCCTGCTGGAATCCGTTTTGAACGGTGTTTTTTCCGCGTTGGGGTTCTTGCTGGCCATTGTTTTGATGGCGGGCATCAACGAGCGCCTGGCGACGGCCAAGATTTCCCCGATTTTGACAGGATTCCCCATTTCGCTGGTGACGGCGGGTTTGATGTCCATCGCGTTTTTGGGTTTTTCCGGAATGATCAGATAGGAGGAAGCTGAGTATGGTCACGCAAATCCTATGGCCGCTGGCGACGCTGGGCGGAATGGGCATATTGTTCGGATTGCTGCTTTCTTACGCGTCAAAAAAATTCTATGTAGAGGTGGACGAGCGTGTTGCTCTCGTCCGGGAGTGTCTGCCGGGCGCCAATTGCGGCGGATGCGGTTATGCCGGCTGTGACAATTTGGCGGCCGCCGTCGTGGAGGGCAGCGCGAAGGTCAGCGCCTGTCCGGTAGGCGGGGCGGCTGTGGCGGAACAGATCAGCGCCATCATGGGATTGACGGGGGGAACGGACTTTGAGAAGGTCGCCGCTTATGTTCTGTGCAACGGCGCCGAAGGCGGCGCCCGCGAGATCTACCATTATGACGGCGTCAGTCAATGCGCGGCCGCGGCGCAGTTTGACGGCGGGCCCAAATCCTGCCGCTTTGCCTGTCTGGGATACGGGGACTGCGTCCGGGCCTGTAAATTTGGCGCGGTTACGGTCGTCCATCAACAGGCGAAGGTCGATCCCGATAAGTGTACCGGCTGCGGCGCCTGCGCCGCGGCGTGTCCCAAGGGCGTCATACAGGTCACGCCGGTCAAAATGAGGCTGACCGTGGCCTGCCGGAACACCGACGCGGCCAAGAAGGTGCGGGAGGTGTGCGCCAGGGGCTGTATTGCCTGCAAACGCTGCGAGAAGGCGTGCGAATACGGCGCGATCCACGTGGCGGGCGGCGTGGCCCAGATTGATTACGCCAAATGTACCAACTGCGGCAAATGCGCGGAGCAATGCCCCAGTAAGTGTATTGTGGAAAAAATTTGAAGGGAGGTGAATTCATGGCTTATGTAATCAGTGACGAGTGCATTTCGTGCGGCGCTTGTCAGAGCGAATGTCCCGCGGACGCGATATCGGAAGGCAAGGACAAGTACGCGATCGATCCCGGCAAATGCACGGATTGCGGAACTTGCGCCGGTACATGTCCGGTGTCCGCCCCAGGCCCCCAGTAATCCGGCAATATCATTCATTAAAGTGAGCGCGGGGATTCCGCGCGGATTCAGCGGATTCAAATGAAAGATGCGCCCAGACCGTCCGAAAACACACCCTAAACACGGCCAACACACAATATATGGGGTGGATCGGTGGAAATGACACGATATATATTGTGTGAACGACACAATTTTGTCGTTTTCGGACGGTCCCGGGCGGCAGAATGCCGCCCCTACGGCGCCGGGAACGTAGGGGCGGCATCCTGCCGCCCGTCCGCCGGACGCGGGTATCGCGGTTTGAAAAATTCCGAATATACATTATGATTTTTAATCTTTATTGTAGCGCTCCCCTTTTTTATGGTATAATGGATCAAAAGCAGAGCAATTGAGACTGGCTGAGTCTCTCAAAGGCCGCTGCCTTATGGGGGGTGACATCATTGGACGCCGTTTTAGGGATGCAATTGGAGCAGACCCAAAAACTGATCATGACGCCGGAACTCAGACAAGCCATTGAGATTCTGCAAATGTCCTCTTTGGATTTGACGGCGTATGTAAACGAGGCGCTGGCGGATAACCCGCTGCTCGAATCCGTGGAACTTGAGACGGAGGATAACTTATACCGGAAAAAACGAAACGAGGTAGAATGGGAAGATTATATTGAGAAAATGCGGGCGGACGTTCCGGAGCGGGGCATACCCCGGGAGGTGCGGAAAGAGGTTTTGTATGAGAGCATGTCCGTCCGGGACGTGAATCTCAGGGAATATCTGCTGAATCAATTGGGCTGTCTGGTTCTGTCCCCGTCGAGATATCACGTGGGCGAGTATTTGGTTCACAATATTGATTCCGCGGGATATCTTACGGTTTCTGTGGAGCAGGGCGCCTGGGACACCCGGACTTCCCCGGGAACGGTCCGCGAAGTGCTGGGCGTGGTTCAGTCGCTGGATCCGCCTGGGGTCGGCGCCAGAGATTTGAAAGAATGTCTTCTGATTCAATTGAGGCAGAAAAACCTGGATCCCTCCAAAAAAAAGGCCCTGTACCGCCTGATCCAAAATCACCTGGCGGATCTGGGCACGGGCAAAATCAACCGGGTCGCCCAGAGCATGGGGACGACCCTCCAGGAAGTGCAGACGCTGACAGACTGGGTCAAACAGTTGAACCCAAAGCCCGGCGCTTCTTTCAGCAATGGAGAGATCATTCAATATATTTACCCGGATATTCTGGTGCAGAGATATAACGGCGAATATCAAGTCATCATGAACGATCATTCCATGCCGCGGCTGATGGTCAATCAGACTTACCGCGAGATGCTGACCCGTGATATGGAAACAGATCCCAAAGTCCGGAGTTTTGTGGAAACCAAGCTGAACCAGGCTTCGTGGCTGATTAAATGTGTGGAGCAGCGCAAAGCGACCATATACAAAGTCGCCGAAGCTTTGCTGGAGCGGCAGCGGGAGTTTTTCGACCGGGGGGTTTCCGCTTTGCGGCCTTTGACCCTCAAGGACATCGCTGTGGACATAGGCGTACACGAATCCACGGTCAGCCGGGCGACGACCAATAAATATGTACAGACGCCTCATGGGATTTTTGATTTTAAGTTTTTTTTCGTATCGGGCGTCCAGACTCAGGACGGCAGTCACACATCCGCCGAGACGGTCAAAACCCAATTGAAATCCCTCATTAAAGGGGAGAACACCGGGAAACCTTATTCGGATCAGCAATTGACGGAGATGATGCAAAAGCAGGGCATCCAGATCGCGCGCCGCACCGTATCCAAGTATCGGGAGGAGATGGGGATTCCCAGCACGCCCCTGAGGCGCCGGTTCGATTGCTGAGCGGGCTCGGCCCGGCTCCGCCGGTCGTCATTCCGGGCGGTCCCGGGCGGCAGAATGCCGCCCCTGCGGTGCCGGGAATGACGCGTTTGCAGGGGCGGCATTCTGCCGCCCGCCTTTGGGAGCCGCGGAATGACATGCTGTGAACGCCGGATATTATATCGGCGCCATATACACAAAAAAATGTTAAACAGGAGGATGAATTTTTATGAAAAAAGTTGCCATCAACGGATTCGGGAGGATCGGCAGGAATGTGTTCAGAGCGGCGATGGGGAATCCGGCCTTTGAAATCGTGGCCGTTAACGATTTGACCGATCCTAAGACTCTGGCCCATCTGCTGAAATACGATTCGGTTCACGGGAAATTTTCCGGCACGGTGGAAGCGGCCGACGGGGCGCTGATCGTCAACGGGAAAGAAATCAAGGTTTGCGTGGAGAGGGATCCGGCCAACCTGCCCTGGAGCGCCATGGGCGTGGAGATCGTGCTGGAATGCACGGGTCTTTTTACGGACGCCGCCAAGGCTTCCGCCCATTTGAAAGCCGGCGCGAAGAAGGTTCTGATTTCCGCCCCGGCCAAGAATGAGGACGCCACCATCGTCATGGGCGTGAACGAAAAAACTTACGATCCCGCCAAGCACAACATCATTTCCAACGCTTCCTGCACCACCAACTGCCTGGCGCCTGTGGCCAAGGTCCTTCAGGACGCCTATGTAATCCGCCGGGGCCTGATGACCACGGTACACTCCTATACGAATGACCAGAGAATTCTGGACCTGCCGCACGGTGATCTGCGCCGCGCCCGCGCCGCCGCGCGTTCTATCATTCCCACCACCACAGGGGCGGCCAAGGCGGTGGCTTTGGTGATTCCTGAGCTGAAGGGCAAACTGAACGGATTCTCCATGCGCGTGCCCACACCCAATGTTTCCGTGGTGGATTTTGTGGCGGAACTGGATAAGAACGTGACCGCGGAAGAAGTGAACGCTAAGCTGAAAGCGGTGTCGGAAGGCGCAATGAAGGGGATTCTGGGTTACACCGAAGAACCGCTGGTTTCGGTTGATTTTAACGGCGACGCCCGGTCCTCCATCGTGGACGGTTTGTCTACCATGGTTCTGGAAGGCAATATGATCAAGGTGATTTCCTGGTATGACAATGAGTGGGGGTATTCGTGCCGCCTGGCGGATCTGACCGCCTTTGTCGCGCAGAAATAGGAGGCGGATATGGCGATCAAAACCATTCGCGATTTGGACCTTAAAGGCAAGCGGGTGTTGCTCAGGGCTGAATTTAACGTGCCCTTGAAGGATGGAAAAATCCTGGACGACACCCGGATGCGTGCCGCTTTGCCTACGATCCGGTATCTGGCGGATCACGGGGCGCGGGTCTTGATTCTGACCCATTTGGGCCGGCCCAAGGGCAAACCGGCGCCGGAATACAGCGTTCAGCCCCTGTCGAAGCATTTGGCGGAGCTGCTGGGGACGGACGTGGCCTTCGCCGGGGATTGCGGCGGGCCCGCGTCTCAGTCGCTGGCCGGCGCCCTGAAAGACGGACAGGTCGCTTTGCTGGAAAACACCCGGTTTTATCCGGGGGAGGAAAAAAACGATCCTGAGTTTGTCAAGACCCTGGCGGCGCTGGGGGATGTCTATGTGAACGACGCTTTTGGCGCGGCGCACCGCGCCCACGCCTCCACGGAAGGCGTCGCTCATCAGCTGCCGGCGGCCGCGGGGCTTCTCATGGAAAAAGAGATTCAGGTTCTGAAAGACAGCCTGGATCACCCCGAAAAACCCTTTGTGGTTATGATGGGGGGATCCAAGGTTTCCGATAAGGTGGGCGTGATCGAGAATCTGAGCAAAAAAGCCGACTGCATGCTCTTTGGCGGCGCTATGGCGAATACGCTGCTGGCGGCGAAGGGGTATAAGGTGGGGATATCCAAGATTGAGGATGACAAATTGGAGCTCTGCCGCCAGATGCTCCAGCGCATGGAAACCTCCGGCGCGGAGGTCGTTCTGCCTGTGGATGTTGTGGCCGCGGACCGTTTTGCCGCGGACGCCGCTCCGCAAACCGTGAAAGCGGATCAGATACCGGACGGCTGTATGGCGCTGGACATCGGCCCGGAGACGGTCCGGCTGTTTGAGGGGAAGCTTGCGGAAGCCAAAACCGTTTTTTGGAACGGGCCTCTGGGCGTGTACGAATTTGACGCTTTTGCCAAAGGTTCCAACGCGATCGCGCTGGCCATGGGCAATTCGGGCGCCAAGACCATCGTAGGCGGCGGAGACGCGGTGGCCGCCGTAGAGAAGGCGGGCGTGGCGGACCGGATCTATCACATTTCAACCGGCGGCGGCGCCACCCTTGAAATGATGGAAGGCCGTGTACTCCCGGGCATCGAGGTTTTGCTGAAACAGTAAAAATTAAAACGGGGCTGGAGGTTCCGGCTTCCAGCCCCGGATTTTTTTATGGAGGGATGTATTTTATGAGGAAACCGATTATGGCCGCGAACTGGAAAATGAATAAGACCCTGCCGGAAGCGGCGGCCTTCGCGCAAGGCATGGCGGATGTGCGTTCGCTGTCCGATAAGGTGGAGACTGTGGTTTGCCCGCCGTTCACCTGTCTGGCGGCTGTGGCGGACGCGCTGACGGCCAAGGGCATAGCGGTGGGCGCTCAGAACCTGTATCCCGCGGACAAAGGCGCCTTCACAGGGGAGGTCTCGCCGGAGATGATCCGTTCCATCGGATGCGTTTACGTAATTCTGGGGCATTCGGAACGCCGGCATATCCTCGGCGAATCCAACGGGTTCATCAACGAAAAAATCAAGAAGGCGCTGGAACACGGGCTGATTCCGATTCTGTGCGTCGGCGAGACGCTGGAGGAACGGCAGAGCGGCAAAACCAAAGAAGTGTGCGAAACCCAGCTGGAGGGTTCTTTGAAGGAAATACCCAAGGAGGCGGCCGCCCGAACCGTCGTCGCGTATGAGCCGGTATGGGCCATCGGAACCGGGGTGAACGCTTCGGTACAGGACGCTCAGGAGACCATTCTAACCGTTCGGAATTGGTTTGTTCAGACCTACGGGCAGGAGACGGCCGCGCAGGTCCGGATTCAATACGGCGGCAGCGTCAAACCGGAGAACGCCGCCGAATATATGAGTCAGCCTGATATCGACGGCGCCTTGGTAGGCGGGGCGAGCCTGGAGCCGGATTCCTTCCTGAGTATTGTGAAGGGAGCGCTTTGATGCCTTATAAGCCTGTCATGCTGATTATTATGGACGGTTTCGGTTTATCTCCTTCGGACAACATTCAATTTGACGCCACACGTCTGGCAAAAACGCCTTATTATACCCAACTGAAGGCGAAGTATCCCTTTGCGCCGCTGGAAGCCTCGGGAGAGGCTGTGGGGCTTCCCGGGGGACAGATGGGCAATTCTGAGGTGGGGCATCTGAACATCGGCGCCGGTCGGGTGGTGTATCAAGAGCTGACGCGCATCAATAAGGCCATCCAAACAGGGGAGTTCGCGGCGAACGCTGTTTTGAACGGAGCGATGGACGCGGCTTCGGCAAACGGGAAATCGGTTCATCTGCTGGGGCTGGTGTCCGACGGGGGCGTCCACAGCGAAATGGGGCATTTGTACGCTTTGCTGGATATGGCCCGGGGGAAAGGGCTGTCCAAGGTCTACGTTCACGCGCTGATGGACGGCAGGGATACGCCGCCCACCAGCGGCAAGGGCTATATCGAATCGCTGGAAAACTATATGAAAGAAACGGGTGTGGGGCAAATCGCCTCGGTGACGGGCCGTTATTATACGATGGACCGGGATAAGCGCTGGGACCGGGTGGAAAAAGGATATCGGTGTCTGATATTGGGAGAAGGCAAGACGGCGGTTTCGGGAACGGACGCCATAGACCAGGCTTACGCCCGGGAGGAAACGGATGAATTTGTCAGTCCCACTGTCATTGTGAACGCCCGCGGACGCGCTGTTGGCTGCATCGTTCCCGGCGATACGGTAATCATGTTTAATTTCCGGGCAGATCGGGCGCGTCAGATCAGTTACGCGTTTACCGGCCCGGATTTTGATTATTTCAGCCGGCCGGGGGGGCTCCTGGGCGCGCGGTATGTGACCATGACTCAATATGATGTGAACTTGCCTTCGCCGGTGGCGTTTATGCCCCAGAATCTGGATAATACCTTGGGAGAGGTGGTCAGCAAAGCGGGCAGGCGCCAGCTGAGGATCGCGGAAACAGAGAAATACGCGCATGTGACCTTCTTCTTTAACGGAGGCGTGGAGGCGGCCAATCCCCTGGAGGACCGGGTGCTGATCCCGTCGCCCAAGGTGGCCACCTACGATTTGAAGCCGGAGATGAGCGCCCGGGAAGTGGGGAACGCGGTCAACGAAAAAATCCGGGAAGGCGTCTATGATCTGATTGTGCTGAATTACGCCAATCCGGACATGGTGGGGCACACGGGCTTTCTGGAGGCCGCCGTCAAAGCGGTGGAAACGGTGGATGAAATGGTTGGCAGCAATGTGAAGGCCGTGCTGGAAGCCGGCGGCGTGGTATTGATCACTGCCGATCATGGCAACGCGGAGATGATGTGGGATGAGAAGACCCAGGAACCGCACACGGCGCATACCACGAATCCTGTTCCCTGTATCTTGGTGGGCAGGGACTTCGAGGGCGGAACCGTCGCTTCCGGCTCCCTGCGGGATCTGGCGCCCACGATCCTGGAGCTGATGGGCCTGGATAAGCCGCCGGAAATGACCGGGACCAGTCTGATCCTGACCCGGAATCCAAAAATTTAATATATATGTCCTAAATAATACAATATAATCTGTGAAGGGTCTATTGTTTTTCATGGGAAGACATGGTAACATCTTTTTATTGGTTACTGTCGCCTTAGTATCGTGATGAAAATTTGGATGGGAGGAAAGGTAAAGTGAGGACGTTTGTTTTGGTACTCCAGGTGATTTCGGCCTTGGGCCTGATCGCCACAGTGCTTCTGCAGTCCGGCAAAAGCGCGGGTCTGTCGGGATCCATAGCCGGCGGGGCGGAAACCCTGTTCGGGGGAAGCAAGAAGGGGCTAAATGAATTGTTCAGCAAACTGTCCACCGGATGCGCGGTGGCTTTCATGATTCTTACGCTGATTTTATCTATCTTATAGCTCACATCATTCATGGATCTCAGGATGTAAAGTTCTAAGACTTCTAAGGAAGAGATGTTGATCGGGGTAATGAAAGGGGAGGCTTCAAAAATGACACTGCTGTTTTTAGCGCCGGCCAGCGCGGTTTTGGCGTTCATTTTCGCCGGCTGGTTTGCGTACTCGCTCATGAAAAACGATGAAGGCACGGATCAGATGAAACAGATCGCGCTGTTTATCCGCAAAGGCGCCAACGCGTATCTGAAGAGGCAGTACACGGGTGTGGCGCTGTTTTTTGCCATAGTGTTTGTCGTTCTGCTCGTTTTGGGCCTGCTGGGATATCTAACGATGTTCGTACCCTTCGCGTTTCTCACGGGCGGTTTTTTCTCGGGCCTGTCCGGTTTTATCGGCATGAAAGTCGCCACATACGCCAATGCCCGCACCGCTCACGCGTGTTCGTCCAGCCTGAACAAGGGGCTTCGGATCGCGTTTTCCAGCGGGGCAATCATGGGTTTGGTCGTGGTCGGCCTGGGTCTGTTTGACATCAGTGTGTGGTTCTATTTCCTCAATTGGTTTTATAGAGCTTTGGATGAAGCCGCCCGGATGCAAAGCGTTACGAGTACCATGCTGACCTTCGGCATGGGCGCCAGCAGTATGGCCCTGTTTGCCAGGGTCGGCGGCGGTATTTTCACAAAGGCCGCGGATGTGGGCGCGGATCTGGTGGGTAAGGTGGAAGCCGGGATCCCGGAGGACGATCCCCGGAACCCTGCCGTAATCGCGGACAATGTGGGGGACAATGTGGGGGACGTGGCCGGTATGGGCGCGGATCTCTACGAGTCCTACGTGGGGTCTATCCTGTCCACCAGCGCCTTGGGCGTGGCCGCGGGATTCGGCCTTAAAGGGGTGACGATCCCGATGATTATGGCGGCTGTCGGCGTGGTGGCCTCGGTTCTGGGAACGTTTTTTGTAAAAACCGGCGAGCAGACGTCCCAGTCCGTTCTGTTGAAAGCCCTCAGGCGGGGGGTTTACGGCAGTTCTATAATCATCGCGGTGGCGGCGTTTTTCCTGGTGGTCAATATCTTGGGATGGGAGAACATAGGGGTCTATTACGCGATTCTGAGCGGATTGATCGCGGGCAATCTGATCGGATTTGTGACGGAGTATTTTACCTCGGACACATACAAGCCGACGCAAAACCTCGCGGCTTCTTCGACGACGGGGCCCGCCACTGTGATCATCGCCGGCATCTCTCTGGGGATGCTCTCCACGGTGGTTCCGCTGATCATTGTGGCCGTTTCCGTGATGGCGAGTTACTATCTCGCGGGCGGCGCGGTCAATTTCAACCTCGGCCTCTACGGGGTCGGCATTTCGGCGGTGGGGATGCTGAGTACCCTGGGGATCACCCTGGCGACGGACGCTTACGGGCCGATTGCCGATAACGCGGGCGGCATCGCCCAGATGGCGGATCTCCCGGAGATCGTCCGGGAACGCACGGACGCGCTGGATTCCCTCGGCAACACGACGGCGGCTACGGGGAAGGGCTTCGCCATCGGTTCCGCGGCGCTGACGGCGCTGGCGCTGATCGCGGCGTATCAGGAGGAGATCAGGCTGCTTGCGGAACAGTACAAAATCCCGTTTGAGTTTAATTTGAGCATCATCAACCCGCCTGTACTCGTGGGCCTCTTTGTGGGCGGCATGCTGCCGTTCTTCTTCTCGGCCCTGACGATGCAGGCGGTGGGCCGCGCGGCGCAGCAGATTGTAGTGGAGGTCCGGCGGCAGTTCAAGGAGATCACCGGCCTGATGGACGGTGAAGCGGAGGCCGATTATGAGGCTTGCGTGGACATATGTACGCGGAGCGCGCAGAAGGAGATGGTGGTGCCGGCGTTGATCGCGGTAGTGGCGCCCCTAGTCGTGGGATTCCTCCTCGGCGTCAACGGGGTTGCGGGCATGTTGGCGGGCGCGGCTGTGTCGGGATTTTTGCTCGCCATTATGATGTCCAACTGCGGCGGCGCGTGGGACAACGCCAAGAAGCACATAGAATCGGGCGCGTATGGCGGCAAGGGTTCGGACAGCCACAAGGCTGCGGTGGTGGGCGACACGGTGGGGGATCCTTTCAAGGATACATCGGGGCCGTCCATCAATATTTTGATCAAGCTTCTGTCCATGGTATCCATCGTGTTCGCGGCTTTTATCCTCAATAATTCGCTGTTCCACTGAAACGCGGACGGTTCCGGGCCAGACCGTCCGAAAACGTACCCTAAATATTGCCAACACACAATATATGGGGTCATTCGGTTGAAACGACACGCTATATATTGCGTTAACAATGCGATTTTTGACGTTTTCGGAC
>JAISDM010000059.1 GCA_031264885.1 Peptococcaceae bacterium
AACCAAGGCGGCGTGTGTGTAGGGGCGGCCTGTTGCCGCCCGGCCCCGGGGAAGCTGTTTCCCAAGAGGGCGCGGATGAAACCAACGATGCGAATGTGTAGGGGCGGCATATTGCCGCCCGGCCCGGGGAAGCATTTTCCCAAGGGAACGGATGAAATCAATGATGCGAATGTGTAGGGGCGGCATGTTGCCGCCCGGCCCGGGGAAGCATTTTCCCAAGAGAACGGATGAAATCAATGATGAGAATGTGTAGGGGCGGCATGTTGCCGCCCGGCCCCGGAAAGGCATTTTCCCGAGAGGGCGCGGATGAAACCAATGAGGTTTGTGATGAATCATGTATCCGTCAAGAAAATCGAACAGGTTAAAAGATTACGATTACAGCCGGGCCGGAGCGTATTTTTTGACGATTTGCGCCAAGGGGCGGTTAGAATTGTTTTCGCGGATTGTTGTAAGGGAGACGCCCTGCCGTTCGACGGTTGAATTAACGGATATAGGTAAAATAATTGCCGCGGAGATAGAAAAATTTTCCGACGCGTATGATTTTGTAACGGTAGAGCATTATGTGATTATGCCCAATCATGTACACATGATTGTTTTGATTAACGGCGGCGGGCGGCAGAATGCCGCCCCTACGGTGCCGCGAATGATAAAACAGTGGAAAAGGGCGGTATCGTTGAAAGTGGGATATTCGATATGGCAAAGGTCGTTTTACGACCATGTGGTACGCAATGAAAACGATCATCGGGAAATTATGGAATACATTGAAAATAATCCGGCGAAATGGGATGAAGACCGGTATCACCCATAAACCGTCAAAACGGCGGAAAATGCCCATTGAACGCGGGTTGTCGAAAAAAAGTGAAATAAAACTAAATAAATAAGATAGATTTTTATTCAAAAGAATTTTCTTTTTATGCTGAACATGGTATAATTGCACAATAACGCGCAAAATAGTGAAAAAGGAAGTGCCGATATGATCAGACTGTTTCGTCTTAACGGCGTAATGATCGTCATAAACGCCGACATGATTGAGACGGTGGAATCCACGCCGGATACGGTAATTACGCTCACCAACGGGAAGAAATATGTGGTTACCAACGATCTGGAGGATGTGATCGATCAAATCGTTGAATATAGAAGGAAGATTATGACAGTGAAGGAAGCGTGAACTCATGGATCTAGCAACCATTGTCGGCCTGGTGTTGGCCAATGTACTCGTAATCGTTTCGATTTTGCTGGAGGGCAGTCTCTGGGAGTTTTACAGTCTGTCTTCCATAATGATCACAGTCGGCGGGTCAATCGCCTCCACAATGACCAGTTTTTCCATGACCGACATTGTCGGTTCCATCCGGGTCGTGGGCGTGACGCTTAGAGGGGACGTTCAATCGCCTCTGGATCTGATCAACACGGTGGTTCGAATGGCCGAGCGCGCCCGCCGGGAGGGACTTCTGGCCCTGGAGGCGGATTTGGAAGAGACCAATGACGAATTCCTGAGAAAAGGGATTCAATTGATTGTGGACGGCACCGATCCGGAGCTGGTGCGCAATGTGCTGGAAACGGAGATCAGCATGATGGAGGACCGGCATAAGACCGGGGCGAGCATTATGTCCGTCATGGCGACTATGACTCCCGCTTACGGCATGTTGGGCACGCTGATCGGTCTGATTCTGATGCTGGGCAAGCTGGACGATCCCAAGGCGCTGGGACCCGGCATGGCGGTGGCGTTGATCACCACCTTCTACGGTTCCTACCTGGCCAACGTTGTTTTTATTCCTATGGGGAATAAGCTCAAATACCGCAGCGCCGAAGAAATACTGAACAAAGAGATCATCGTGGAAGGCGTCCTGTCCATCGCCGCCGGGGAGAATCCCAGGCTGGTGACGGAGAAGCTGAAGTCCTTCCTGTATCCCCACCAGAAAGTGATGCTGGATCAGCAGAGAAGCGGCGGAGGGACGGATAATGGCTAGGAAAAAGAAACCTGAAGAGCCGCCGCCGGCGAATGAGTGGCTGAATACATACGCCGATATGGTGACGTTGCTTCTGACCTTCTTTGTGCTGCTGTTCGCTATGTCTTCTGTGGACGTCGCCAAGTTCGACGCCATGACGCAGTCCTTTATTACGGCTTTCAACATCGGCGGAAGCGGAATGGGCTTCCTTGCGGGCAATTCTCCCACGGCGGAAGGCCAGGATGAAGAGGACGCGGAAAACGCGGAGTCAGAGCAGATCAGCGAGGCTGAGGCAAGCGAGCTGATGGCGTACGCGCGGGAGACCCGGGAGATGCAGCAGCTGCTGGAGCAATTGAACGAGTTCCTCAATGAGGATCAGCTGCAGGATAAGGTGTCTGTGACCTTGGATGAGCGGGGGCTGATCATCCGCTTCCAGGATTCCATTCTGTTTACCAGCGGCAGCGCGGATCTGCTGCCGCAGTCCTACGGGGTGCTGGATGAAGTGGCCGCCATGCTGGCGGACATCACCAATCATGTGCGGGTGGAGGGCCATTCGGACAATGTTCCCATGAATACGCTGCGCTTCCCTTCCAACTGGGAACTCTCCACGGGCCGGGCCACCAATGTGGTGCGGTACCTGGTGGATCACGGTCTGCCTTCCGACCGGCTTTCGGCCTTGGGTTACGCTGAGTTCAGGCCGGTGGTCTCGAACGATACCGCGGATGGCCGGGCAAAGAACCGCCGGGTGGACATCGTGGTGATCCGGGACAGCCTGGCGAGGCAGGAGCCTCCGGCGGGGGTCACGGATACCGCCGCGGCGGATTCCGCCGGGGGGGAGAATTCCGGATGAGAAAAGATGGGACCTGGATTCCGGGTCAAGCCCGGAATGACGTGGGATGGAAGGAGAGTTGATCAGATGGGTAAAAATAAATTTGTAATCATTGTAATTGCGCTGGTGGTTGTGCTGGCCGCCGCGGGGGGCGCTTTCTTTATGTTCTCCAGCCAGACGCCCGCGGTGGGTCAGCAGCAGCAGCCTGTGCCGCTGAATCAGGCGCCGACTTTGGGCCCGGTCTATGACTCGGAGGAATACACCATCAATTTGGCCGATTCAACGAAGAAGTTCATCCGGCTTAAGTTGGCCGTGGAACTCACCAATGAAGGCGCGCTGGCGGAGCTGCAGACCAAACTCCCGATGTTCGAGGATACGCTGATCAGCACGGCCAGTTCCAAAACCTCGGATATTTTGAATACGCTGGAGGGGAAAGAGGATCTCAAGAACAATCTGATTTCCGCTATTAATTATTTCCTGGATCAGGGGCAGGTCAAGAATATTTATTGGAAAGAGTTCCTTTTGAGCTAATCATAAAATAAGAACGCGTGTCACCGGGAGGTGAGTGAGTGAGCGACATTTTGTCACAAGCGGAGATCGATGCGCTGTTGTCCGCGATGCAGTCGGGGGATGTGGATATGGAGGCGGTTCGCCAGGAAGAATCCGTGAAAAAGATTAAGGTTTACGATTTCCGCAGACCCAATAAGTTTTCTAAAGATCAACTGAATACCATTGCCATTATTTATGATAATTTTTGCCGCCAGTTGACCACCCTTCTTTCCGGTATGCTGCGTATGAGAGTGGTTTCGAAGGTGGTGGCGGTGGATCAGGTGACGTATGAGGAATTCGTGCGTTCCATTCCGAATCCCACGATTGTCAATATGTTTACCTTCGCGCCTTTGAGCGGCAAGGGCATTCTGGAGATGAACCCTGTGGTCGCTTTCAGCATTATTGACCGGCTGTTTGGCGGCCCGGGCGTCGGACCGGATCAAGGCAGGGATCTGACGGAGATCGAGAATACCATTTTGGAGCGGGTCGCGGAGAAGGTGCTTTTTCTCTTTAAGGACGCCTGGGCGAATATTGTGGACGCCAGCGCTGTCTTCGATTCCCTGGAAACCAATCCCCAATTCGTGCAGTTGGTGTCTCCCACGGAAATGGTCATCGTGGTGACCATGAATGTGACCGTCGGCGATACGGAGGGATTTATTAATCTGTGTTTCCCCTGTCTGATGCTGGAAAGCCTCTCGGTGAAGCTGACCTCCCGGTTCCTTTTTTCCGTTTCCGCCAGCGCCTCTTCCGACGATTACCGCCAGCATCTGCAGCATGTCATTGAGACCGCCAGAATTCCTCTGTCGGTGATCGTGGGGAGAAATTCGATTTCCATCGGTGAAATGCTGGAGCTTCAAATGGGGGATGTGATTCCTCTGATTCAGAAGAAGGAGGAAGACGCCAGTGTCTTTGTGGGAACAACATTGAAATATTTTGGAAAGCTCGGACTTGTAGGCAACAAGTTGGCAGTCCAGATAACCCAGGAACTCGAAGAAGGAAGTGAAACAGATTGAACAACATGTTGACACAGGAGGAAATTAATGCCTTGTTGTCAAAGCAGGACGCCGATCAACCTTCCGCGGAAGCGGAAACCGCGGAAGAACAGCCTTCGGAAGTCACGGATATCGGGACTGAGTTGCCTCTGAGCAGCGAGCTGAACGATTTGGAACAGGATGTGCTGCGAGAGATCGCGAATATTTCTATGGGAACCGCGGCGACCACTCTATCGGCGCTTTTGGGGAAAAAAATCGAGATTACGACGCCCCAGCTGTCTTTGACGGATTTCGACCATTTGAAAGACAGCTACAAAGAACCGTATATTGTGGTGGACGTTACGTATAAAGAAGGATTGATCGGTTCCAACGCGCTGGTGATCAACGTTCACGACGCCGGCGTGATTGTGGATTTGATGATGGGGGGCGACGGGACGAACCCTCCCCTGGATTTGACGGAGATGCATATCAGCGCTCTGAGCGAAGCCATGAATCAGATGATGGGCTCTTCATCCACTTCCCTGGCTCAGATATTGGGAAAAAAAATCGATATCTCTACGCCAATGCCGGAACTCAGTGGGATTCAGGAACAGGAACAGCTGGATAACGACGATGTTATAGTAAAAATTTCTTTTAGTGTGGTGATCCAAGATTTGTTAGACAGTCAAATGATGCAGTTGATGCCATTGCCTTTTGCCAAGATGTTGGCGGAGGAATTATTGAGCAGTAACGCTTCCCCCGAACCCGAGCCTGCTCCGGTTCAGGAGAACCCGCCTCAGTCCGCTCCGGCCGCGGACCAATTCGCTGCGCCGCCTCCGGGCCAGGCGCCCCAGGAAGCCGGCTTCGGCGCCCCTTATCCCTATCCGCCTCAGGGATATTATCCGCCGCCGCCTTATCCTTATCCGCCGGGTCAGGCGCAGACTCAGCAAATACCTGTGACGCCGCTGACGTTCCAGTCTTTGAGCACTTCCACAGGCGCTCTGGCTTTGCCGGCGAATATCGGTCTGTTGATGGACGTGGATTTGCAGCTGTCTGTGGAATTGGGCAGAACGTACAAAAAAATCCGCGATGTACTGGACTTCACCACCGGTTCCGTGATTGAGCTGGATAAATTGGCGGGGGAACCGGCGGATATATTGGTCAATGGGAAACTTCTGGCCAAGGGAGAAGTGGTGGTCATTGACGAGAACTTTGGGGTGCGGGTCACCGAGATCGTTTCTCCCGAAGAGAGGCTCAAGTATATTTCACGATAAATCGTGCCGAATGTTAAGGAGGAAAGCTGAATGGCTCAAAAGATTTTGATTGTAGACGACGCGGCTTTTATGAGAATGATGTTGAAGGATATTCTGACAAAAAACGGATTCGAGGTGGTTGGCGAAGCCGAAAACGGATTGGTCGGGGTGGAGAAATTCAAGGAACTGAAGCCTGATTTGGTGACTATGGATATTACCATGCCGGAAATGGACGGCATCACGGCGGTTAAGAACATCAAAGGGATCGACGGGAACGCCCGGGTGGTCATGTGCAGCGCCATGGGACAGCAGGCGATGGTCATCGACGCCATTCAAGCCGGCGCCAGAGATTTTATCGTCAAACCCTTCCAGGCGGACCGGGTTGTGGAAGCCATTCAAAAAGCGCTGAGCTAGGGCGGGGTCATGATGGAAGGACTCGTGACTCAGCAGTCCAGTATGGGGAGCGTCCTGCTCCGGGTTGTGCTCAGCTTGGCTTTGGTGGCGGTTTTGCTGTACTTTCTGCTGAAAATTCTTCGCAGGCAGAATGAGCTGCGTCTGGATCAGAAGAGCTGGATCAAGATTCATGATTACTATTCTCTGGGGATGAACCGCGGAGTCTACCTGATGGAAGTGATGTCAAAGATTTATGTGGTGGCGATGTCGGAAGGGAATTTCCAGATATTACATGAAATGGATTTGGATGATCCGGAATGGGAGGCCCTCAAGGATGAGCTGACCCAGGAAAAAGATAAAATACTTCCCGCGATCAAGGGGTTCTTCAATCGGAACTTGCCCAACACTGATTTCCGTGACCTGCTGAGCAAACAAATGCAAAGAAGCCGTCGCTTGTCTCAAAAAATCAAAGGAGAACAAAGCGATGATGAGAAATAACAGACGGTTTTTCCTACTGTTCCTGGGGCTGTGTCTCCTGTTGACGCCGGCCGTTCCCCTTCAGGCCGCGGATGTGGCGCTTCCTTCCATTGATCTGAATTTCGGCTCCTCTTCCGAACCTCAAGACATCGCGCTGTCTTTGCAGATCCTGGCGCTTCTGACCGTTTTGAGTCTGGCGCCGGCCTTCATGATTTTGGCCACTTCGTTTACCCGGATCATTGTGGTGCTGTCTTTTTTGCGAAACGCCCTCGCCACACAGCAGATGCCGCCCAACCAGGTTCTGGTGGGGCTTGCGTTGTTTTTGACCTTCTTCACAATGACGCCGGTTTGGAACGAGGTCTACCAGAACGCTCTGGAACCCTATTTTGCCGGCGAGATGGTTCAGCAGGAGGCTATAACCAACGCGGTGACGCCTATCCGCGCCTTCATGCTGAGGCAGACCCGGGATAAGGATCTGGCTTTGTTTGTGAGCTTCTCGGATATGGATCAGCCCGGCAGTCAGGACGACCTGCCCATGACGGTGATCATACCGGCTTACGCCATCAGCGAGCTGAAAACAGCCTTCCAAATCGGGTTCATGCTGTATTTGCCTTTTATCGTCATCGATATGGTGGTGGCCAGCGTGCTGATGTCTATGGGGATGATGATGCTGCCGCCCATGATGATCTCGCTGCCCTTTAAATTGATTCTGTTTATTCTGCTGGACGGATGGAATCTGGTGGTGGAAACGCTGCTGTCTACCTTCGCGTAGGGAGGACTGTATGACTCAGGATTTGATTATGTATTTGGGACGGGAGACTTTGTACACCGTCATTCTGACCTCGGGGCCTCTGCTTTTGGTGAGTATGCTGACGGGTTTTTTGATCAGTATCTTTCAGGCGACCACTCAGATTCAGGAGCAGACACTGTCCTTCGTGCCCAAGGTGGTGCTGATCATGGTTTGCCTCTTGCTGGTGGGGCCGTGGATGATCAATGTTCTCCTGACCTTCACCCGGAATATCTATGTGATTATTCCTCAGCTGACGGGCGTGGGATGAGTCTATGGACATCAGCGCGCCGCTTCTGGAGGATATCGGCCGGTTCTTTCTGTTGATCGCCCGGTTCGCGGGGATTGGATTTATCCCTGTGTTCAGCACCCGGAATGTTCCGGTGCAATGGCGTGTGGCGTTCATTCTGACGCTGACGCTGCTGAGCTGGCAGTCGGGTCTGGCGGGGGGTTACGCGGGGGCTGTCTTTAACCTGGCTTATTACGGGAGCCTTTTTTTGGAATTGGTTCTGGGCCTGTCTCTGGCGCTGGTGGTTCATTTTATCTTTGCCGGGATCCAGCTGTCGGGGCAGTACCTGGATACTCAAATGGGATTTGGCATTACCAATGTGCTGGATCCCATGATGGGCACGGCGATGCCCCTTCTGGGCAACTTCCAATATATTTTGTGCATGTTTGTTTTCCTTGAAATCGACGGGCACATTCAGTTATTGGAGGCCATGCGCGCCAGCTATGAATTCATTCCTCTGGGGGGCGTGGACTGGATCCAGATCGAGACTTTGACCCGATATTTTTCCGATTTGTTCGGGGGCATATTCCTGACCGGGTTTAAGCTGGCGGCGCCGATTATGACCACGCTGATGATCTCGGATGTTGTGCTGGGGTTCATGAACAGGATGGTGCCTCAGCTGCATGTGTTCATGGTCAGCATGCCGGTAAAAATCTCCCTGGGGATGGTGTTTTTGTGGATGTTGATTCCTTTTTATATCATTATTCTGAATAAATTGCTGGTTCAGATGCTGGATCAAATTATGCGGGTCATTCAGGTGCTGGCATGAGAACGGACCGCCGCTTCACATTCGACCTCCAGCTGTTCGCGGGGGAAAAAACCGAGAAGGCCACACCCAGGCGAAGGGAAGACGCCCGAAAGAAAGGGCAGGTCTTAAAGAGTCAGGAAGTCAACACGCTGTTTGTTCTGACGGCCGTCGTCTTTTTTCTGAGATCTTACGGGCCGTATATGATCCGGTCTTTTGACCAGGTGTTTGTGCAGACGTTTAAGCATGTGACCATGGAGTTTATCCCGGAGAATTTGTTTGCCGTTTTTCTGGAAACCGTATTGCAGCTTGCCATTCTGATTTTGCCTGTGATGTTTGTGGCGCTGATATCGGGTATGGCGGCCAATGTCATCCAGGTCGGCTTTTTGTTTACCACGGAGACCCTAAAGTTCGACTTGGGTAAGATCAGCCCGGCGAAGGGTTTTAAACGTATTTTTTCAAAAAGGGCTTTGATGGAATTGTTTAAATCCCTGTGCAAGATCGGTCTGATCGCTTATGTGTCTGTCCCCTTCCTGCTGGACCGGGCGCCCGCGTTCTCGTATATGATGGATATGTCCGCCGCTCAGTCTGTAGAACTGATCACCGACACCGCTTTTACGGTGATCTGGCGGATATTGGTGATCATCGCGCTGATCGCGGCGGCCGATTACCTCTTTCAATGGTATGAATATGAAGAATCTTTGAAGATGAGCAAGCAGGATATTAAGGATGAATATAAGAATATAGAAGGGGATCCCCAAATTAAGTCGAAGATTAAAGAGAAACAGAGGCAGCTGTCTCAGCAGCGGATGATGCAGGATGTTCCCAAATCCTCGGTGGTCATCACCAACCCCACCCATTACGCCGTGGCTCTGCAATACGCGGAGGATATGGAGGCGCCGAAGCTGTTGGCCAAAGGGCAGGATCTCATGGCCAAACGGATCAGGGAGATCGCGGCGGAGGCGGATGTTCCCATTGTGGAGAACCGGGAGCTGGCGAGGCTGATTTACGATAAGGTGGACATCGGGCGGTTCATACCGGAGGAGATGTTCCAGGCTGTGGCTGAGATTCTGGCTTATGTGTACCAGACGCGGGGACGTATATAGTATATAAAGGTTGACGCGCCGTGACGGGCGGGCGGCAGGGCGCCGCCCCTACGGAGGCCGCCCCTGCGGATGCCGTGATAAGCCCGGAATGACGAGGGAGAACGACGATGCCTACGACTTCTTTGTTCAGAAAACTTATGTCTCATACGGATATCATCGCTGCTTTTGTGGTCATCGGTGTGGTGGTGATGATGATTATTCCGCTCAGCCCGTCTTTGCTGGATGTGCTGATCGTCTGTAATATCGCTTTATCATTAACCATTCTGTTGATTTCGATGTATAATAAAGAGCCGCTGGAATTCTCCGCGTTCCCTTCTTTGCTTCTGATCGTGACGCTGTTCCGGCTGGCGCTGAACGTCTCTTCCACGCGGCTGATTCTGCTGTACGCCAACGCGGGAGAGGTGATCCAGCAGTTCGGCGAGTTCGTCATCGGCGGGAACGCGCTGGTGGGCTTCGTGATCTTTTTGATCCTCATCGTCATTCAGTTCATTGTGATTACCCGGGGCGCGGAGCGCGTGGCGGAAGTGGCGGCGCGTTTCACGTTGGACGCCATGCCGGGCAAGCAGATGGCCATCGACGCGGATCTGAACGCGGGGATGATCACGGAGATGGAGGCCAAGGAACGCCGGGTCAAGATTCAGCGGGAATCGGATTTTTACGGGGCGATGGACGGCGCCAGCAAATTTGTCAAAGGGGACGCCATCGCGGGCATCATCATTACGGTGGTGAATATCCTGGGGGGCATCGCGGTGGGCATGCTCCAGCAGGGGATGTCGGATATCTGGGAGGTCATTTCCACTTACACCCTTCTGACGGTGGGCGACGGTCTGGTGAGCCAGATCCCCGCCCTGATGATTTCCACGGCCACGGGCATCATTGTGACCCGGGCCACCTCGGATCAAAGCCTGGGGGACGACTTGACCGATCAGCTGTTCCACAGGAGCAAGGTTCTGATCATCGCGGCGGTGGTGCTGTTCGCCTTGGGTCTGGTGCCGGGGCTGCCCACTTTGCCCTTCGTGGTGCTGGCGGCCGCTTTGGGGGCGGCGGCCTTTGTCTCCAAACAGATCAAGAAATCCACCAGCATCGAGGAGGCCAAGGAGGCGGAGGACGCGGAGGAGGCGGAGACCAAGAAGCCTGAGAGCGTGTATTCCCTGCTTCAGGTGGATCCCATCGAGCTGGAAATGGGCTATGGGCTGATTCCTCTGGTGGACGCCCAGCAGGGCGGGGATTTGCTGGAGCGCGTGGTGATGATCCGGCGGCAGTGCGCCCTGGAATTGGGGATCGTCATGCCGCCCATCCGTATCCGGGACAATATGCAGCTGCCGCCCAACGCCTATAATTTGAAGCTGAAAGGCGTCGTTCTGGCTCAGGGGGAGATCATGCTGAATCATTACCTGGCCATGGGCGGGGAGGCGGATCTGGCGGGGGTGCCCACCATGGAGCCCGCCTTTGGGCTGCCGGCCAAATGGATCGGCGAGAACATGCGGGAAGAAGCGGAGATGGCCGGATATACCGTGGTGGATCCGCCTTCTGTGCTTGCCACTCATATTACGGAGTTCCTGAAGTCCAACGCCGCCGATATTCTGAGCCGGCAGGACGTGAAGGGGCTTCTCGACAATCTGAAAAAAGAGGCCAGCACCTTGGTGGACGATGTGATCCCGGGGATGCTGTCTTTGGCGGAGGTACACCGGGTATTATCCAATTTATTGAAGGAACGGATCCCGATCCGGGATTTGTCCACCATACTGGAGGCGCTGGGGGACTGGGCGGCCATTACCAAGGACGCGGACGTGCTGACGGAATATGTCCGGCAGCGCCTGGCCCGCCAGATCGCCCAGCTGTTTAAGGACGAAGAGGGCAAGATCTATTGCGTCACATTGGATCCCCAGGTGGAGACGACCATCCGGGAGAGCGTTCAAACCGGGGAACACGGTTCGTTTTTGGCTATGGATCCCCAGTCGGTTCAAAGCTTGCTGAAGAATCTGAACCGTCTGATCGAGGAAACCGCCTATATAGGGAAACAGATCATCGTTCTGGTCTCTCCGGCCATCCGGGCCGCGTTCAGGCGCATTACGGAAAGGGCGGCCCCGAATCTTCCAATCTTGTCTTTCAATGAGATTCCGAATCAGGTGGAAGTCGAATCGGTGGGGATGGTGAAGATCTAGTATGCGGGTCAAAAGGTTTGTCGCCGCCAGCATGCAGGAGGCTATGGCGAAAATCAAAGTGGAAATGGGCAATGACGCGGTCATTTTGCATACGAGAAGCTTTAAAGAGGGCGGATTTCTGGGGCTGTTCGCGAAGAAGTATGTAGAGATCACGGCTGCCGTGGATCAGGCGGGTCCGGCCGGCGCGGGGCAGGCGCGCCCCGGCCCGGAGGGCGCCGGTCCGGCGAATCCGGCGGCGAGTCCGGCGAATTCCGGCCCGGCGGGAGCGGGTCCGGCGGGCGCCGGCTCGCTCAAAGCCAAACCGCTCAGATCCGTTCCGGCGAACCCCGCGAACTCCGCGAATCCGGTGAACTCCGCGAATCCCGGCTCCGGCAAGTCCGGCGCCGCCCGGTATGTTCCGGCGGGGGCCGCTTCGGCGAATCCCGCGAATCCGGCGAATCCCGTAAATTCCGCGAACCCGGCGAATGCCGGTTCCGTTAGATCCGGCGCCGCCCGGTACGCCGCGGCGGGTTCCGCTTCGGCGACCCCCGGCGCGTTCAGGAGCGTCCCCGCCCAGTCCGGCCCGGCCCGTCAAAATCCGGCTCCGGCGGCGGCCAGGGTACTGCCCAAGGAGGAGCCCGTCCTGGCCCGAAGGATCCTTACGCCTAAAGCTTACGCGGCCGAAGCGGCCCAAATCCCGGAACCGGAGGAAACTTATGATTCCCCCGGGTACCTTCCCCAAGAACCGGACTTCCCGGCGGAGGACTTCCAAGGGTCGGATTTCCAAGCGGGGGGATTCCAGGCGGGGAGGGGTTCGGCGGGGGGATTCCCTTCGGAAGGATTCCCTTCGGACGGCGGTCCGGCGGAGGATTTCCCGGCGGACACCCGGGATAAGGCTTCGGACACCCGGCTGACCGCGGAGATGGCCGGCATCATCGCGGCGCCCGCCCCCCAGTCCCCTGTGGAGGAACAGACCGTCTACCAGCGGCTCGTCCGTCAGGGCGTGGAGGAGAAACTGGCCCAGGGCGTGATCCGGTCGGCCTTAAAGCAAGCCGCGCTGATCGCGGATCCCACAGACGAGGATCTGGAAGAGCTGGTGCTGAATCAACTGCTGAAGCAGATCAAACGGATCCGCCCCTCCAAGAAGCAGAAGACCCGGAAGGCCCAAGTGCTGGCCTTCATCGGGCCCACCGGCGTAGGCAAGACCACCACCATCGCTAAGCTGGCGGGATTATGCGCGATGGTCGAACAAAAAAACGTGGCGCTGGTGACCGTGGATACCTACCGCATCGCGGCGGTGGAGCAGCTGAAGACCATCGGCGAGATCATGAACGTGCCTGTGGAGGTCGTGTTTACCCCGGAAGAGATGCGGGACTGTCTGGGAGGGCTGGACGACCGGGATTTGATCTTTTTGGATACGGCCGGCAGAAGCCACAAGAATGTCCGGCAGATAGAGGAATTGAGTTCTTTTTTGGAACAGGCGCAGGCGGACGAGGTCTACCTGGTGCTGTCCGGTACGTCCAAAACAGAGGACCTTTTTGATATGGCGCAGAATTTCAAATCCATGCGGGTGACGGCCCTGATTCTGACGAAGCTGGATGAAACCTCTTTCTTCGGATCGATTTTTAACGTGGCCTGCAAATCCAAGCTGCCCATCGCTTATTTCACCACGGGGCAGTCCATTCCCGACGATATTGAACAGGCGGATCCGGTCAAATTGGCTCAAATGCTGCTGAAACCCTAAAGGAGTACATGTATGGCGAACCAGGCGGATTCATTGAGAATTTTAGCCCAGCAGATGAAAAAAGATATATTAAAGAAGCAAGAGAACCAGGCAAATCCGGAAGGCG
>JAISDM010000070.1 GCA_031264885.1 Peptococcaceae bacterium
CTGAACGCTTACAGCCACCGTTTGATGGTGCAGGAACAGGACAAATTAAAACATGCGGCGCCGTAGGCGCCGCGGGGGCGGCTCAGGCAGCGTTATGGCACAGGATCCGCGGCGCCGTAGGGGCGGCATTTTGCCGCCCGGGACCGTCCGGACACAACCCAATGGCGCCGTCAACACAATCTATACCGTGCCGCGATCCGCGGTTTGAAAAATTCCCCTCCTTGGAGGGGAATGGGAAAAGATGGGCGCGTTTTCGGACGGGGCTGGCCGGTCATGTCATAACGGCGGGCTCAGGCAGCGTTATGGCACAGGATCCGCGGCGCCGTAGGGGCGGCATTCTGCCGCCCGGGACCGTCATAACGGCGGGCTCGGGCGGCGCGTTAGGAACTTGTGAATGTGAGTTATGTCCCAGGTGTGGAGGAATGTGAACGTGGACGAAACCGGGAAAAATCTGATTTGCGGCCTCTGTAACAAGCCTCTGAAGCTTGTGAAAACGGAGTTTAAATATATGGACAGCAATTTTCATCACGACTTGCTCACCTGCGAGAGCTGCGGGCAGGTCTATATACCCTATGAACTGGTAAAAACCCGCATCCGTCAGGTTGAGACGGAGTTGGAGGATAAGTAGAGGGAAAGGAGCGCGCCATGGGAAAAGACACGCAAGACGTCCGGCAGCTTATGAGTGAAGGCAAATCCTGCAGTCAGGTGATGATCCAGATGTCGATGAGAAAACTGGGCATCGAGGATGAGCATCTAATCCGGGCGGCGAGAGGGCTGTCCATGGGCATGGGCATACGTCACGCATGTGGTATTTTGACCGGAATTGCCTGCGGCATGAGTCTGGCGGATGAAAGGCTGGGCTACAATATTATGTTTCCCGAATTGTTCAAGTGGTTCTATGAGACTTACGGGGACGACCACGGGGGTGTGCTTTGCGCCGAACTGATGGACGGGGACGACGGCAACCGGCGGCTGCGCTGTCCGGAGATGATTGACAAAACCTGGGAGAAAGCCTGCGAAATACTGGAGGATAATGGGTTTGGCGGCTAAAATGAACAACATCCAGCTTGTTACACAGGTGACCATGGGTGAAACGGGAACGGCGACATTGGAGGGCGTGCGCCGCTATCAGCTGGGGCGGCTGAATGAGACGCTGACGTACTGCAAAACCCGTTCCCGTTTTTATAAGAAACATTTATCCGGCGTCCTCTCGCCGTTGAACGCCTGGGAGGATTTCGGCCGGATCCCCTTCACATCTCAGGAGGATTTGCGGGAGGGGGGGATGGAGGCGTTCCTCTGTGTGCCGCCCGGAGAAATTCGCAGGATCACCACCCTGCAGACCTCCGGCAGCACAGGGAAACCCAAGCGGATCGGCTTCACCGATGAGGATATTGAAGGGATCATCCGGTTCTTTGATTATGGCATGAGGGAACTGACCCAATCGGGCAAAAAAGTCATGAATTGTATGCCGGGCAGCCGGGAAAACGGGATCACGGATCTATTGGCCAAGGCCATGTCCCGTTTCGGGGCCGTTCCGCTGATTTATGGCAGTATCGCGGATCCTGCCGACGCCGCGCGGTTTGTTCTGGAGCAGCGTCCGGGCTGCCTGACGGGGATACCCGCGCAGATTTTGGGCCTGGCGGCATATATGGAGAAACACGGGCTGAATAAAGAAACCTGTATTGAGAGCGTGCTGCTTTCGACGGATTATCTCTCAGAGAGCGTCAGAAATAGAATCGAAAGAATCTTTAATTGCCGGATATTCAATCATTACGGTTCTACGGAGATGGGCTACGGCGCCGCTTTGGAATGCGCGGCCCACGAGGGGATGCACCTGCGGGAGGCGGAACTGTATTTTGAGATCGTTGATCCGGATACGGGAGCGGTTTTGCCGCCGGGGCAGGAAGGGGAAGTGGTATTCACCACGCTGAGAAGGACGGGAATGCCCTTGGTGCGGTACCGGACCGGGGACATCGCCCGTTTTATGCCGGATGCGGTTTGCGCCTGCGGCAGCGTTCTGCCCCGGATCACCGGGCTCAGGCGCGGGGACGACTGCGAAATCTTGCTGAGCCGCGGGCGCGTCACATTGCAGGCGCTGGATGAGGCGGTTTTCGCTTTGGAGGGATTGACGGATTATACCGTCGCGATCACCCGCGCGCCGAAGTTGACGCCGGCATCGGAGTCGGAGTTGATGCGGAAGTCGAAGTTGGCGTCGGAGTCGGAATCGGAGTCGACGCGGGAGTCGAAGCCGGCGCCGGAGCGGGCGATTTTTTCTTTCACGCTGTGGACCGTGGACGGGGAGACGCCGGACGGGGGCGAATGGGCGGCCGTCCGCGGGCGGGTTCAGGCCATGATTCCAGATCAGGCGCTGAGCGTAGAGATGCGTGTGGCGGCGCCGGGCGCTGTTCCGCCCAGCTTGCAGGGCAAACGGATGATCGAGTGGGATGGGGCGGCGGCGCCATGATTCATTCGGCCATCCGTCCAAACATTCATATGTTTGAGTGCCCCCTTT
>JAISDM010000197.1 GCA_031264885.1 Peptococcaceae bacterium
CCCCACGCCCCTCTTTTTGCGCAACCCCGGGTTAATAACAATGCGGGGCGGCTGCTGCCCCCCCACCCGGGTGCACATTTCTTGGCGCGGTGGGGGCGGAATTCGGCCGCCCACCCGGGATCGTCCGAAAACGACAAAAATCGCATCGTTAACACAATATGGAAACGCGCCCTAAATATTGTCGGCGTGTCTATCCCCCGTCATTCCGGGCTTGTCCCGGAATCCAAAAATGATAAACCAAGGAACCTGGATTCTGGGACAAGCCCAGAATGACAAGACTGCGATCCGCAGGCCGAAAATCCGCGTCTATCCAAGGCGGGCGGCAGAATGCCACCCCTACATATACATCATTCCCGGCGCCGTAGGGGCGGCATTCTGCCGCCCGGGACCGCCCGCAAACCCGGATCCGCCCCGTCATTTCGGGATAAGCGCGGCATAT
The DNA here is from genome assembly GCA_031264885.1 of Peptococcaceae bacterium. Taxonomy (GTDB): domain Bacteria; phylum Bacillota; class Peptococcia; order DRI-13; family UBA5745; genus JAISDM01. Next base: position 440 of record JAISDM010000197.1, read on the forward strand.
TGCCGCTCCAATATTTCCTTCTCTTCCGGCGGAGCGGCGGCGATCCGCGCGGCCAGCTCCGCCCGGCGCATATCCAGCATCATTTTTTCTATACCGGCCGCGGATTCGGAGGATTCCTCCGCGGCTCTCCGGTTCTTGCCGGAGGCAGCCCCCGCGGACGGCGTCGTTTCCATGGAAATAATCCTGCCCCGTTCCAGCCGCAGTTCCCGGTTGGTGGTCTCCCGGACAAAATAGTCGTCATGCGAGACCAAGATCACCGTTCCCGGATACTCCTGGATCATCCGCTGAACCGCCTCCACAGAAGGGATATCCAGGTAATTGGTGGGCTCATCCAGCATCAAGGCGTTGCAATCCGAGGCGACCAGCATGGCGACGGACAAGCGTATCTTCTCGCCGCCGCTCAACACCCCCGCTTTCTTGTAGAATCCGTCCTCCCGGAACAGCAATCCCGCCAAAATAGAATACACCGACGCCCGGTCCTGGACGCTGACTGCCAGCACGTTATCCAGAACCGTTTTGCCCGGATCCAGGTTCCCGAGATCCTGCCGGAAATATCCCAGCTTGAGCTTGGGCGCCTTGACAATGGCGGCGTGCCCCTCATAAATCAGCCGGAGCAGCGTACTCTTGCCCGAGCCGTTCTTACCGGTAATAGCCGTCTTGCTGCCTCCCGGAATCACAAACTCCGCATCCCTGAAAACAGACTTGCCGCCATAAGCGAAGCTCAACTCCCGGCAAGTGACGACTTGCTTATTTTGAGGCGGATCGGTCAACAAAAAATCCATACGGAACTTAGGCGGCTTACCGGGCTTATCCACCTTCTCAAGCCGCTCCAGCCGCGCTTTCAGCACGGCCTTGTCATGCTCCGCTTTTTTCTGTTTTGACGCCATTTGATCCTTGGCGTTGCGCATTTCCGAACTGTTCTTGATCAAACCCACCTTTTGCTGTCTGCGTATGCGGGCGGCTTTTTGCTCCTTGATCTGAACCGCGCGGACCAGCTGATCCCTTTGCCGCTCATACTGCGCGTGCTCCGTCTCCTGCCGTTCCCGGGTTTTTGCGATTTTTTCCAAATAAACGCTGTAATTGCCTGTATAAAAATACAGCCGGCCGTCCCTGATCTCAATCATCCGGCTGCACACATCGTCCAGAAGCTGCCGGTCGTGGCTGATGAGCAGCACCGTCTTAGCCGCCAAAAGCTTCCCCCGGAGCCATTTCACCCCGTCGGCGTCCAAATTGGCGGTGGGTTCGTCCGCGAACACAATGCTGTCTTCCAGCCCGACCTCCCGCTGGATGCGTTTTTTCACATTCTCCCCGCCGGAAAGCGTCGGCTCTCCTTCCTCGTCTTCCTCAAACTGGCGGATATAGCCCACATCGCAGCGCCGCGTCACCGTTCCCTCATCCGGCTGGATCTCCCCGCTCAATATGCCCAGCAAGGTGGTCTTGCCCGCGCCGTTCACCCCCACGACGCCGATTTTGTCCCCTTCATATATCTGTATGCCCTCAAAATCCAATACGGTGCGAATACCGTATTGTTTTTTGATACGCGCAGCCTGCAAAATCAATCGCATAAAAAAATCCCTCCTCACCTCGCCGGCGTTGGCGTAAGTCGGAAGGGCGCCCGCGGCTCTCCGCCGCGTCCGTATCACAAACATCACAAGCGCCGCAGTATCTGTCCAAGCATACACGGAACTTCTCTTATCATTCATGACGCCGCTCAAACTGCCGATCCGACATAAACCAGTCCTTCCGCCGAACGAAAAGACCTTAGGACTCGTTAAACAATAACCTGCGATTTTTCACTTGCCCTTTCGCCGTCGGACTGCGTTGTCGTCAGTCGCCATACCACTGCGGGTATGTCTCCTTCCCGGTTAGGACACGGATTCAGTCTTCGCGTCTGACGCCGCTTGCCTTCATCACGTGCCTGCCCAGTCTCAGCATCCTTCCTCGCCCACTGGGCGCGGGCGGGTTCGACTCCTCCGCCTTGCCTGGCGACGAAATTGCGGCGTGAAATTCCATCAATTTATTATCCGACAAATCCTTAGTTCGCTGTCAATCAGCAATCGCGCATCTTTCACCCAGCATTTAAAGTGTGCCCACTATTGGATCAAACCCAGTATATCCCGCGCCGTCAAGTTTGTCAAATCTAACTAACGCGCGGTTTCGTAGGGGCGGCATTTTGCCGCCCGGAACCGTCCGAAAACGCACCATAACAGGTATGGGCGGATTCGAATTTCAGGCGGCAGAATGCCGCCCCTACAGATGCATGATTCGCGGTGCCGTAGGGGCGGCATCCTGCCGCCCGGGACCGTCCAGAAACGATCATATCTTGTCATTCCAGGCTTGTCCCGGAATCCAAAATCCGGTGAAAAGATAGGGGGCTTCAATTGTTAGTCCAGTCGTCCAGCATAAGTCCGTTTATACGGGAAAATTCGTTTACGTTATGTGTAACGAGAATACCTGCGTTCGCAAGGGCGGTAGCGGCAATAACAATATCATTGCCGCCTATGATTTGCCCTTTGCGTTCAAGCTCAGAGCGGATCACAGCATAATACCCGGCGGCTTCTTTATCAAAATGAACAATTTTCCGCTTCCCATGGAATTTCCGGCGGTTCGACAAAGGACGGGTCATGAATCGCGCCGCGCAATTCTTTTATTAATTGTTTTTTTCGCGCCTGATCCGCCTCTTCTTTGGAAAGCTGCTCGGAGATAATTACGGCGACATATTTTGATATGGAACAATTGCGCGCTTTGGCCGCATCGCTCAGTCTGCCGGCTGTTGAATCATCAATATATAATGATATTTGCGCCACGATAAATCACGCCCTTTCACAAGTATAACCGCAAGTATATTTCCACTATAGTCTCCATACTCCTCTTTGTCAATATGAGTACAACGGCTGGATCTTCAATTCGTAGTTTAGCTCGGCATCCTCCCCCTCCACCGGGTATTTGCGCCAAACGACGAATCGCAGTAACGGTTGAATCCTCCTGCTTGACCTTTGGCTGATTGTGATTACAATATATATTATCAGGAACCGCGAATCGCTTGTTACTGTTCATAGGGGATACCTATACCGTAGGGGCGGCATCCTGCCGCCCGGGACCGTCCAGAAACGATCATATCTTGTCATTCCGGGCTTGTCCCGGAATCCAGGTTCTCTCTTTTTGGATTCTGGGAC
>JAISDM010000247.1 GCA_031264885.1 Peptococcaceae bacterium
GGGACAAGCCCGGAATGACAAAACAGGGGGCCGGAATGACAAGATATGATCGTTTCTGGACGGTCCCGGGCGGCAGGATGCCGCCCCTACGGTATAGGTATCCCCTGTGAACAGTAACAAAAGAACAGCGATCACGGGTTTTTGAACTTGCGTTGCGTATCATGCCATCGGAACCGCCAGAACCGGAAGACTTGGAAGCCATTGAAGAAGGTGAAGAAGAAGATTTCTCATTCACATCAGCCAAAGAAATTGCCGATTATTTTGGAATCGCGGAATAACCCATGACCCGCTCAAGGATCAAAAAACGGACAGTAGTCCCCAAATAGTCCCCAAAACGGCAAAACAGACGAAAAAAACCTTGATACGAACGGCAGTTTTCCCTGTCGTATCAAGGTTTTTTATTTTTGGTAATTGGTGGAGGTGAGGGGAGTCGAACCCCTGTCCGAAAGAACAGCCACGGAAGATTCTACGAACGTAGTCCGCGATTTGAATCTCGCTTCCGGAACCCCCACAGACAAGGTTTCCTTCCGCCAGCTTCTAAAAGTCCCCTCAGGCTACGAAGCGATCACCTGAGAGCAGCCTGCTGATTGTCCCCCATTCCCTCACCGCAGGCACAGAAGGATGGAGGTCAACTGCAATTAAGCAGCTAAAGCGTATTGATTATTGGCAATTATTGGTTTTGCGCCTTTTTTACGGGCTGGCGCCAACCCGGTCCGCCTCTTCCGCCACCGCATCCCCCGTCGAAACCAGTACACCCCCGTGGCAAATGTTATTGTATCATCATCTCATGTGAACCGCAAGAGACAAATTTTCGTCCTTATTGCCAAATTTGCCGAAACATGCTATATTATGGTCATTATCGGGCGCGGAGCGGCGCCTAAAGGGAGTTTGCGCATGGTTGACATTGCGATTATCGGCGGCGGGCCGGCGGCCTTCTCCGCGGCCATTACCGCGAGACAGAGGAACAAAGCCGTCTTGGTGTGCAAGAGTTTTGCCGCGGGCGGATGGCTCCACAAAGCCGAAAGGGTGGATAATTATCCCGGCCTTATCGGGGTGAGGGGCGCCGAAATATTGGATCTGTTTGAGCGGCAGAGCGCCGGTATGGGCGCGCGGATCCAAAGCGGAACGGTGCGTCAGATTCTAAAAACGGAACAGGGATTTATGCTGCTGGCGCAGGATGAAGTGGTGGAGGCGAAGGCTGTGATCATCGCCACAGGAGCGGCCCAGCCCAAGACCCTTGAGAACGAAGACGCCCTGCTGGGCAAGGGCGTCAGTTATTGCGGCACCTGTGACGGGATGTTTTATAAAGGCAAGCGCGTGGCTGTTCTGGCTTATTCCGTACATGCCCTGCCCGAGACCCGCTTCCTGGCTTCTTTGGCGGAGGAAGTGGTGTACATCACCCCGAATTCGGAGCTGGCGCGGGGATTGGATGATAAAGTCACCGTGCTTCAGGAGACCCCGGTCAAAATCATCGGGCAAAACAGGGTGGAAGGCGTGGCGACCGATCAGAGCGAGATCCCGGTGAGCGGGGTGTTTATCTTTCGGGACGCGATGGCGTACCATACCTTGATTCCCGATGTGTACACCGAGAACCGTTTTATCAAGGTCAGCCGCCATATGGAAACCAATGTGGACGGGCTTTACGCCGCCGGCGACTGCACCGGCAGACCGTTTCAGGTGGCGAAGGCCGTGGGCGAAGGCAATGTGGCCGCCGTTTCCGCCTCGGATTATCTGGACGGCTAAGGATCGCGGATCGCGGTTTAACGGCCGCGGATCATGACTTGTCGGCGGAAGGCGCGGGGGTCGGGTCGGTGGCCGGAGGGACGTATTCTTTCATGAAATAAAAGTAAGGAACTGAGCTGACGGCGGGGATTTCCAGGTCTTCTTTCTTTTCCAGACGCGGGTAAGTTTTGAAATAAGCCAAATTATCGATGATGCCTCCCGGCAGGGTCAGCCCTTTCTCCAGATTGTTGGCGTTTCCGATCGCGTTAATGATCAGGGGATAGGGGATTCTTATGTTGTTGACCGTGATATGGACGGCGTCATTTTCTTTCTCATAGAATATATAGGCGTCCGCGGTGATCCTCTGGCCGCCTATGGCGATGGCTTCGGCGCCGGCGGCCCAAAGCTCGTTGACGACCTTGGAAATATCCCCATAAAAGAGGGACGAGTATGGCTGGAACGTAATTTCCAGGCCGGGCCCGCGAACCGGTTTGGAACCGTTGACAATGTCCAGTTTGTTTAATTCCGCGGACAGAGACTGAAACAGCGCCTGGTCGTCCTGGGTGTCGTCCTGATGCGTGATGAGCTGCCGGGACAGATCGTTGACTTCCAGGTTGAGCTTCTGCCGTTTGTCTGTCAAATCCCGGATCATGGCAATGAGATTCTCGGGGCGCTGCACATACAGGGACCGTTCTTTGGTGTCCATGGATTTGAACTGAACCGACAAAAGGACGCCCAAACAGATCAGAACGGCGGTTAAGCTTAAACACAGAGTGAATCCCTGACTTCTTTTCATGAACGGTTCCTCCATTTGTCAATCAATAAATGCCGGATTCTGGCGATGTTATCAAAAAGCCTGACGCCAAAGGCGAAAACGGCCGCCATATAAAGGTCGATGGCCAGGCGGTCTCCCAAATAAGCGAGCAAAGCCGCCGCCAGGGCGTTCACAAAAAAACCGCTGATCATTTTGGTGCTGTCGAAGCGGTCTTCCATCGTGGAACGGATGCCGCCGAACACAGAGTCCAAAGCGGCCAAAATGGCGATGGAAAAATATTTGACATAAGCGGCGGGGACCTCAATGGAGATGAAGCCTCCGATTACAAGTCCAATCAACAGCCCGACAATTGGAAGAATAGCCCACATATGATTACAGACCTCCGAGTTTGGCATATTGGAATTGTAAGTCGCCTTTGTAGGCGGGGAGGATCAACTCGTCGCTTTCCTCAACATGGACGGGATAGTTGGATGAACGTAAGACGGCCAATTCTCCGTAATTGACCATATTGATCATGAGAGAAGGGCTGCCGATGGCGTGAATTTCAAAGGGCGGCGCGATGCGTGTGGTATTGACCAGAATCACATTGCCCACGCACCGGATCTCGGAAGTGGTGATCAAACGCTGTCCGTTGACCGTGATGGCCTCCGCCCCCGCCGTTTTTAATTCGTCTACGATGCTCAGAATGTGTTCGAAATGAATGATGTAATGCTGCGGATCGTCGTCGGGATTGGCTTTTTGCCCGCTGTGATTGTCGTCCACCGTGATGATCACGCCCGGGCCGGCGACGCTGGTCAGTCCGGCGTGGATTTGGGCTTCTTTTAATTCCTGCTGCATCAGCTGAAGTTTCTCGATATTGGCTTGATTGTCGAGCTGATTCAGTTCGTTGCGTGTGGATTCGATGTAATCCTGCTGAGCGGCGATTTCCGTTTCCAGATTATTGATGGTCGTCGTTAAATTGACCATTCGCTGGCTGACGGGATTGCTCTGCAGGAGGCCGGCGGGAGACAGGAATTGCAGCGCGAACAGAAGCCCGGTGATTAAACATATGCCGCCTAAGTAAAAATAGGATTGTTTCATGAATACGCTCCGTGTTTTTTAATTTCAAAACTTATTTCTATTATAGCATAAGAGAATAAAAAACATAAATAATTTAAAAAGGAATATGTCGCGGAATCGTCGAATTGATAATCTACTGTGATGAAGGGAGTTTGAACCGATGCTGGCCAGGTTTTTGGAATTGCTCAGTCCGGCAAACCTGTTGGATATCGCGATTGTATCCTATTTCGTGTATAAGGCCATTATTTGGATTAAGGGGACCCGGGCGGTTCAGCTGCTGAAGGGCGTTTTTGTGTTGGTGCTGGCCGCGCTGATCAGCAGCTGGCTGAAGATGACCACCGTGAGCTGGCTCCTCGCTCAACTGCAGACGATGCTGATGGTCGCCTTGCCGGTTGTGTTTCAGCCTGAGCTGCGCCGGCTTTTGGAGCAAATCGGACGCGGAGGGATTTTTGCCTATCAGGGACTCTTGAACCGTGAGGCGTTGGACCGGTTTAACAGAGAAATGCTGCGCGCGGTGAGTGTGCTGTCGAGAAACAGCACCGGGGCGCTGATCATTCTCGAACGGGAAATCGGGCTGAATAATTATATCGAGACGGGGATTACCGTGGACGGTCTGATGACCACAGAACTGCTGGTCAATATTTTTGTGCCGAAGGCGCCTCTGCATGACGGGGCCGTCGTCATTCGAGGAGACCGGGTGGTCGCCGCGGGCTGCTTTCTGCCGCTTACGGAGAACCCCAATATCAGCAAGGAATTGGGGACGAGGCACAGGGCCGCCTTTGGGGTGACGGAACTGTCGGACGCGACCGCGATTGTCGTCTCCGAGGAAACGGGTGTGATCAGCGTCGTGCGGGAAGGCAAAATGACCCGGTACCTGGATGAGGAGTCCTTGAAGGCCATTCTCCTGGAAACGCTGTCGGCAAAACGGGTAAAACCTTTGTCTTTTTTCGCTTTGTGGAGGTCATGATCTGTGAGGAATTTTTTCAACGGAAAACTGTTTTATAAATTGCTGTCGGTGGTTTTGGCGGTGTTTTTCTGGTTCTATATCAATAATCTGCAGGATCCTATCACCATAAAGACCTATAGGGTTCCTCTGACGCTGACGGATATGAGAGATGGGCTGGTGTTGGATCAGGGACCCGACACTGTGGATGTGCGCGCCGAGGGAGTGTCGTCGGCCATGAATCAATTGACCGCCGCGGATTTCCTGGCTTCCGTGAATTTAAGCGATGCCGGACGGGGCGCCGCCGTTTACCCGGTTCAGGTGACGCCGCCCGAGGGCGCGCGCTTATTGAACGACAGGCAGCTCAGCGTGGAACTGGTCCTGGATGAGATCAATATGGTGACCCTGCCGGTTCAAGCGGCGCCCGTCAACGCGCCGCCCTTTGGGTACTCGAATCTGGAGCCTGTGGTGACGCCTTCGGAGGTTCAGGTTCAGGGCCGGATGAAAATATTGGAAAAACTGAGCCGGGGGCAGGCTTATTATAATTTGGAGGGGGCGCGTGAGGGCTTCTCGACAGAGGCGCCGGTCACTTTGATCGACGCGGACGGGGAGGAAGTCCCGGCGGAGAATTTGGTCATTCTGCCCTCTCAGGTACAAATTCAGGTTCCGGTGACGGAAGTGATATCCACGCGGGAAATACCGGTTCACCTTATGATCAGCGGAATGCTGCAGACGGAATCCCTGATCAGAACCGTCACGATCGAGCCGGAATCGGTCACGGCGACGGGACCTCAGGAGATGCTGTCGGCGCTGGAAGAAATCAATACGGAGACCATGGATGTTTCGGGTATAATGGCGACGGGGGAGTTCTATATCCCTTTGGCCGTTCCGGAAGGGATTCAATCGCTGAGCGCGGACGCCGTCCGGGTGTCGGTATCCGTTGAGCCGGTGATGGGAACCAAGAATTTTGAGGATATATCGGTAGAGATCCAGAATGTCCCCATTGGCGCGTATGTCGCTTATACGGACAATATGATCCGGACGGTGACGGCGAGGGTGGGGGGAACGGTGGACGCGCTTTCCCAGCTTGAAAAAAACGGGGTAAGGGCTTTCCTGGATTTAACGGATTTGCCGCCGGGCGCGCATACGGTGGGCGTGACGGTTCAGGCGCCGGAGGGATTCACTGTGGAAGAAATCACGCCGGCTCAGGTTGAAGTGGTTTTGTCGAGGAATTAACCGGGAGAACGAATGAGTCTGCGATTCGTAGTTTGGCGCAACTACCCGGTGGAGGGGGAGGATGCCGTCCGGGTTAGGACACGGGTTCAGTCTGCGCGGCTGGCACCGCTTGACTTCACCACGTGCCTGCCCCATCTCACCCTCCCTTCCTCGCCCACTGGGCGCGGTCGGGTTCGATGCCTTACGGCTCCGCGTTTTGAATTTCTACGGCTCAATTTGCTGCAAAAGCCAAACTCGCTCCGCTCAGACAGTGGCTTTTGCGGACGCAAATTTCGCCTAGAAATTCTAAAACGCTCCG
>JAISDM010000268.1 GCA_031264885.1 Peptococcaceae bacterium
TATTTTATCAAATCGGCTGAACATTTGTTTTGCAAAAAACGAATTATGAAGCGATTTCGCTTTCCAACGGGCCAGACTGTCCGAAAACGTCAAAAATCGCATCGTAAACACCATATATAGCGTGTCGATCCAAGGTGATCACCCTATATATTGTGTGTTGGGAATATCTAGGGTGCGCTTTCGGACAGTCTAGGGCGGCAGAATGCCGCCCCTACGGCCACCGCATGGGCAAAATTCCACACGACGGCGTTTTGATGTTTGTCCTCTGCCGTCGTCCCGGGTCGTATCCCCGTCATTCCGGGCTTGTCCCGGAATCCAAAAATGATAAACCAAAGAACCTGGATTCTGGGACAAGCCCAGAATGACAAGATATGATAGTTTCCAGACGTCCAGGGCGGCAGGATGCCACCCCTCCAAGGAGGGGAATAAAACCTGCTTATTCGTCTTGTTGCTCCGTTATAATTCTCTCCTGTTCCGGGGGAGCGCCTCCGCCGAAGCTGGGGGGAGCGGTGTCGTTTCCGGGGGGGCCGGGCGCTCTTTCGGGCGGGACGCTGTCTCTTCCGGGCGGTGTGAAATCGCCTCGTCTTTCGCCGAAGCCGGGCGGGGCGGCGCCATCCTCGGGCGGGGCGGTTCCGTCTCCGGGCGGGGCCGGTGTTCTTTCAGGAGCGGCGCCATTTTCGGGCGGGGCGGCTCCCCCGCTGGGGGCCGCGTTCCCTTCGGGCGGCGGCGTGAGATTGCCTCCGCCTCCGCCTCCGCCGAAGCCGCCGCGCAGGGTGTATCCGGCGCCATCGTCGTTTATGGCGGTGACGGCGCCGCTGAGTGTGATGTCTGTTCGTTTTTCCCCGTCGATGTATAAGGCGTATGTTTCTCCCTCGGTGAGTTCCGGGGAGGTGAACGCCGAGGCCGAGTACGCGTTCCGGCTGGTGTATTCCAGCAGGGTTCTGCCTTCCGCGTTTTTCAGGGCGATGACGCTGCCGGAGGCTTGCGGGGCGGAATATGAAACGAGGATGCTTGCCTGTGTGGAGTTTGAAGCCGGACTCAGCGCGCTGCCGGCGGTGATCAGCGTTCCGCCGGTCACCACAAAGGCGCCGTCCAGATCCACGGCGCCTTCCATGCCCTGGGACGGGCCGCTGATGGCGGTCGCGCCGCCTTCAAGGAAAATATCGCCGTTTGAATCTATGCCGTCGCGGGCGGCGAATAAATCCAGCGCGCCGCCGGAAATACGTACATACCTGTCGCCGCCGGAGGCGAACCGGTCGGCGCCCATGGGTCCGCCCGCGCCGGAATCGTTTCCGCCGGCGGCGTTGATGGCGTCGTCGGCGGCGACAATGGAGATATTCCCGCCGGAGACCGTTACGGAAAGCCCTTCCAGCCCTTCGTAACATTTCTGTATGTCGATCTCGCCGCCGGAGATCAGCAGCTGATTGTCCGCGTGAAAAGTATCGTCGCCGGTCTGCAGTGTGAATGTTCCCGCCGTCACGGTGATATCGCCGTTTGAGTGTACGCTGTCGTCCTCGGAATCCACCGTGAAGCTGCCGCCGCCGATATAGATGAGTTTCCCCGCTTTCAGCGCTTTTTTGCTCTCGGATACGCCTGTTTCATCGGACGCGGCCGCCTCAGAAGCCTCTCCGTTTCTCCCCCGGCCGCCGAAACCGCCGCGGGCGTTCTCCGTTTGAGGCGGGGCGTTCGCGGCGCCTCCGCCTGTGACAATATTGAACTCGCCGTCTGTGACGGTCAGGGCGCTTTCGGCTTGGATACCGTCCTGAGCGGCGTTGATGGCGTAGGTTCCGCCGTTTAGAATGACGAAGCCTTTCGCGGCGTCTTCATCATTGTTGGATTGGATGCCGTCGCCCGCGGCTTCGATCACCAGCGTCCCGCTCCGGACAGCGACCCCGTCGCGCCCTCGGAGGCCGTCTCCGGCAGATTGGACGGTCAGAAATCCGTTCATAACCGCCAGAACGTCGTTGGAGCGTATTCCGTGTTTATAAGCGCCCGTGACGGATAAGGCGCCTTCCCCGGTGACGGTCAGGTCGTCCTGCGCGAATATGGCGGCGTCCGGTTCGGTTTCGCCTTCCGGGAACGTGTAGTTTGACCCGTCGGCGACGGTGTTCTGCGTGCCCTTCGGGAGGATAAGCACGGTTTTGCCTGCCTGGGGCGCGTAAATGACGGAACCGGAGGAATGATTCAGCGAGACGCCGTTCAACACAAGCCGGACCAGGTCGTCCTTACCCGCGTCAATCAGGATTTGTCCGTCGGTCAATGTTCCCGACAGCACATAGGTTCCGGCTTGACTGACCGTAAGCACTCCCTCCGCAAACGCGGCGCCTCCGCCGGAAACGGCGGCGCTGTTTCCGGTGAAAACGACTGTGACCGCGTCGGTTTCGCTCCAGGCGCTGTCCAAATCCTCGCTCTTATACGCGTATTCCATGAGATAGCCGCCTGTACTTTGAACCGGCGCCAACGGCGGCGGTGAGGCGGCTTCCCCCGCCGACGGCGGTTCTGTCTGCGCTCCGGAAGCTTGACCGCAGCCTGCCAAAACAATGGCGAAAAGCAGGATGGCGACCGGAAACAGCCGCGTTTTCGCGGTTTTTGTGAACTGCGCAGTCTGCGCGATTTTCTCAGGCTGCGCGGACGGCGCGGTTTTCGCGGTTTGCGTGAGCTGAGCGGCTTCCATGGGCTGCGCGGTTTTCGCGGACGGCGCGGTTTTCGCCGGCTGCGTGGCTTGCGCGGCGGCCGCGCGCGGGTATCGTTTCATCGTTAAAGCTCCTCTCCTGAATTTTGCTCGCGTCCCAATGTAATGCTCAGATTGCCGTTGTAACAGCGCAGCTCGTCGATGAACGCCTTTGGCAGGGACGCGGATTTCAGGCGCACGAGGTAGGTAAGCTCATACAGGCTGCCCATATTGGTGGTTTTGACCCGATTCAGCTCAAAACTCGTGGTATATTTGGCGAACACATCCTCAAACAGGCTGTCGTAATCCAGGTTCTCGGGGATCAAAATTTTCAGCGCGCGGACATCCCGCCCTTCCTGACCGAACCGGCTGACGGACAGCAGCAGGCTTGCCGCGCCGATGATCGCGGAGAACAGGACGGCATAGAAGAGGTATCCCATTCCTGTGACAAATCCGATGGCCATAGCAAAAAACAAACTGCCCATATCCCGCGCGCTGCCCGGCACGGACCGGAACCGCACCAGGCTGAACGCGCCCGCCACGGCGACGCCTGTGCCGATGTTCCCGTTGACCAGCATGACGATAATCTGCACAATCGCGGGCAGAAGCACCAAAGTGACCACAAAGCTCTGCCTGTATCTGTTGCGGAACATGTAGACTCCGGCGGCGGCAAGCCCCAGCGCCAGGGATACGGCGGTGCAGACCAGCACCGCGCTCAGGGTCGGGGCGCCGCCCGTTATGCTTTGAGTCACTGTGTCAAGCACTTGCCGTCATCTCCTTTCTCCCGGGGGGATGGGGTGATTTGAGAAAAAACTCCGTGTACCATATGCCGTATTTCGAGAAAGACCTGGGGAATACGCCCGCTCCGCAGAGCAAGCGGCTGAGCCATAACGGGATGGCGCGGGGGGTTTTGACTTCCATCAGCATTTGTTCCGGCGGAAGGATGGATGTGCCTGGCGTTTTGCCGGTAAAACTCAGTTCGCTGAGGCGAAAACGGATATCGGTGTCGAAGGTCACGCGAAGCCCCGGATCCTCCAATCCGGTGAAGGCGCGGCGCTCATAGGAGATATGGATTTTTTCCGAAACCGGGTACAACGCGAGAAAACATCCGATTTCCCGGGCGATCTGGGAATCTTCCCGGGCGACGGCGCTTCTGACTCCCGCCGGCGGGGGTTCACCGCAGGGCAGCAGGATCCTGCGTTTGTACACGACGCCTTTGAATTTCTTCTTCAGCTCAAGAAAGATGGGGTTTGGACCGCCGGGGTCGCCGTAACGGCGCAGGCGCAGTTTTTCTTTGTAAACCGGCTTCTCCACAGATACGCGGATGTTGTCGAACTGTTCGGTGTCGTAATACAGGTTTTGCACCAAGTATTGGCCGGGTGAGGCCGGCTGCATGTTTTCAAGCAGGCGCGGAAGGAATGTCTCGTACTGAGACCGGCTGATCAGATATTTTTTTTCGTACCGTATGAAGATGGCTTGCACGGAATCTACCTCCTGTTCATCCATTGACAGACAAAGGCCGCCGCCGCCAGAATATATCCGGCCGCCCGGATGTACGCGATCCATTTCGACGCGGTCCCCGCGATGTCCATAATGCCTGTGAGCATAGCCGCCGCCGTCAAAGCGGCGACGCCGGAATTATATAAGTTATATCCCGCGCGGGAAATCGGGCGCGGCCTCCCGGGAAGGCGCGGCAGCGCCGCGGCCAGTGAGGCGAATACCGCGGTTCCGCCGAGCAAAGGGTAAAGGAACATCAGATCCATGCTTGCGCTGCGTATGCCGTGACCGAACAGCGCGTAGACATTAGTGACGACTGCGCATAACACAGCGGCGGCAAGATGGGCGGCGGCTGTTTTTAACGCTTTTTTGATCAAAGGACGGGCGGCGGCTTTTCTCATGCCGCGGGCGGAAGTGTTTGGCGTATTCATGTCAGTATCCGATATAGACAATGTCGCTTACCTCGCGTTCGCCGGTTCTTCTGCCGCCTGTGGCCGGATTGTTGACGACCCGGCCGTCGAAGTACATGGTTGACGAACCGCCGCCGTCGAGATTATAGGCGACGGAGCAGTCCCGTTCCTTGAACAGCTCCGCCAGTTCGTAAAGGGAAAGTCCGGCGTTCGACCTGGTTCGGCCGTCTGAGACGACGACGATATAGCGCAGCTTGCCTGCTTGCCCGATGGCTGTGCGCGGATTGCTGTTGGAGGAGCGCCCGGAGATTTCTTCGTTCACCGAGACCGATATCTCTCCGTCTAGGATCAGCGGCGGCCCGAAGGACCATATCTGCCACAGGCCGTCGATACTGCCGCCGGACAGCGCCGCGCTGTTTTCGCAGGACAAATCGCCTTCCGCGTCCATAATCAGCGCGCCGTCTTCACTGCCGGAACGGTACAGGACGCCGTTGCGGAGCACCCATCCGTCCTCGCGGAAGCCGTAATAGTCGCCGTTGACCGCGAAGATCGCGTTGCTGGCGGCGGCGATCACGGAGGTGTCTTCCTTAATATTGCGCCCGTAGGTATCCTGGGCGAAGGCCGTTTTCAGGTAACCGGCGCCGCTGAGTGTGATGTCGGCGATGTATATGTCGGTATCGTGGGCGCGGACGGTTTCGACGGTTATGCTGATATTCCCGTCTTTATAGGATGCCGCCGTTATTTCAGGCGCTTGCGGCTGAACGGCGCGGGAACCGCCGTCCGCGGCGTCGGAGGACGCGCCGGGGGGCTGCGGCTGCCCGGGGGTTTGCGCGGCGCCGGAGATTGCATCGGGGGGCCGCCCGGGGGTGTGCGCGGCGCCGGGGGACGGCGCGGACGCCCGCGATTCCGTGGAGCCGCCGGCTGCGCCGGAGCCGCCGTTTGCGGCGTCGAATCTGTCAGCGGCGCCGGAGCCGCCGTCCGCAGTCCTGCCGGAACCGTCCGCGCTGTCGGCGCCAGCATCCGCAGTCCCGCCGGAACCGGCTCCCGCACCGTCCGCAGTCCCACCGGCGCCGCCGCCCGCAATCGCGTCGGAGCCACCGCCGCCGTCCGCAGTCCCGCCGGAGCCGCCCGCAGAGCCGGCGCCGCCGTCCGCCGCGTTGACGCCGAAGTCGCCGGCGTCCTCGCCGGGCCACGCGCCGGGAGCCCGTTCAGACGCCGGCCCGGACGCCGGCGGAACCGCCCGCAGAGCCCGCGGTATCACAAAGGCGTCCAGCAGAGTAAACGCGAATACCGCTGCCAGCACAGCCGTGAACACAGCCGCGTAAGCGAAGGGTTTTGCGAAGAAACGAATGATCGAATTACGAAAACGCGCCGTCAGTCTCATGATTTTTCCCGTCCAAAAATGTATTTTTTCTGTATCGCGTAACTTATGACCCATAGCCCCAAATCCGCGGCAAGCTTCGAGACCGGGGCGAACAGTCCGGCATCCGTCAGGACCGCGGTCAGCTCCGCCGAAATCAGCATCTGCGCGAGGAATAATGAAAGATACTTCACGGGCGCGCCTTTTTTCCCGCCGCCAAACACAAAGAACCGATTGATGAAGAAATTACACAAACCTGAAACAAGCCTTGCCAAAATGGCCGGGACGGCGACGCCCAATCCAAACGCGGACGAAGCCAGCGCCACAAACAACCCGAAGTCCACCGCCGCGCAGATACCGGAAGCGCATCCGAATTTTAAGATGTCCCGATAGATCCTCGCCGAATCCCGCACCGCGCGGAAATGCGACGCCCGGTTGTTCTCGGAGTAGACCGTGCTGATGGGCATTGTGAACAAGGGGACGCGCCTTTTGCAGGCGTACAGGAGCGCGTTCATCTCAAACTCGAAACGCTCGCCCTTTGCCTGGGCGTATGCCGCCGCCAGATTCATCGGAACCGCCCGGAGCCCCGTTTGCGTGTCGCCAAGGCTTACGCCGGTGTTCAGAAAAAACACCGCCGAGGTCACGCGGTTGCCCCACCTGCTTTTGAACGGCACGTTCTCCCTGTCAAAATCGCGGACGCCGAGTATGATGCCGCCGGGGTCCTCCGCCAGCCTCTGCGCCAGCCGAAAAATATCCTCCGGCAGATGCTGTCCGTCCGCGTCGGCGGTGACGATGCCCAGAGCGTCCGGATAGGCCGAGAGTACGTGCCGGATGGCTGTTTTCAACGCGGCCCCCTTTCCCAGGTTGCGTTCGTGGGTCAGAATGTCGCACCCGCCGGATTTGAGACTGGCAAAAACCGAGCCGCTTTCTTTTTCGCTTCCATCGTCCACAACGACGATCGGCGGCGAAAAGAGGGAACGTATGCCTTCCGCGGCGGCAATCAATTTCTCCCCGGGATTATAGGCGGGGATGACTACGACAATATCCGTTTTGGCTGTATCTGTTTTAATCGCGATCCCCCCTGTCTCACCCTAAGCATATGCGCTCTGGCTTGAAAAAAGATTGAAAACCGGGATTCTCATTTATTCAATAAAACATCAAGGTATAATGATATAATATAAGGTAGTCACTCTGATGAAAAGGCTGGGGCGGCATATGAAAATTTTAATCGTTGAAGATGAGCGGGCGCTTTCCGAGGTCCTCACAGCCTTGCTGAAGCAGAAGCTCTACAGCGTGGACGCGGTCTATGACGGAATCTCCGGCGAAGACTACGCCATGAGCGGAATCTATGACGCGATCATTTTGGACGTTATGCTGCCCGGGCAAAGCGGCGTCGACATGCTGCGCTCCATACGCGCGAAAGGCGCCGCCACGCCGGTGCTGCTGCTTACGGCGAAGGCCGATGTGGACGACAAAATCGCCGGGCTGGACACCGGCGCCGACGATTATCTCACAAAGCCCTTTGCCACAGGCGAACTCCTGGCGCGGCTGCGCGCCATCACGCGCAGAAAAGACCGTTTTGTGGGGGACGAGATGTCCGCGGGAAACACAACATTGGACCTGAATACCCATGAATTGCGCAGCGGCGGGAACGCGGTCCGGCTGCCGGCGAAGGAATACCAGATCATGGAACTGCTGATGCGCAACAGCCGCCAGATCATCCCTAAGGAGCGTTTTATCGAGAAAATATGGGGATTTGATACAAACGCGGAGTACAATACCATTGAGGTTTACATATCCTTCGTTCGCAAAAAACTGGCCGCGATAGGCTCGGATGTGCAGATCAAGGCCGTTCGCGGCGCGGGGTATTCTCTGGAGGCGCCGGAATGATCCGAAAGCTTAAAATCAAAATCATCGCGGTGGTCATGGGCGCGCTGCTCCTGGTATTCGCCGCCGTGTTTACGGTCCTGAACCTGTCTATGTATCAGGCCAGCGATTACCAGGCGGAGGATTTTCTTCGCAGAATAGCGGAGAACGACGGGTTTTTTCTGCCGCCCCGGACGAAGCCCGGTTCGACGCAGGAGCGGAACAGGCCCAAATCCTTTTACAACCCTGAAATCATGAGGTCGGGGCGTTATTTCTACGCGAAAGTAGACAGCGGCGGTTCGGTCGTCGAGCTGAATCTGGACATGATGTTTGATTTCTCCAGGGATGAGGCGCTGGAATATGTCGCAAGCGTTCTCGGCAGAGGGCGGACGAAGGGAACCGCCGGCAATTTCAGTTACCTGACCGCGCTGAAGCCTTATGGGCAAATCGCGGTATTTGCCGAGCGCAGTATTGAGATGGGTATCCTGGAGCATCTCACCCGGGTGTCCCTGTGGGTGGCCGGAATCACCGGCGTCGTCCTGCTGGCGCTTGTTGTTTTCCTGGCCGAGTGGATGATGAATCCCGTAAAAACAGCCTTCGAGAAGCAGCGGCGATTCATTTCCGACGCCAGCCATGAGCTGAAGACGCCTCTGACGATTATCAGCGCCAATGTGGACGTGCTGCGCGATGAAATCGGGGAGAATACGCGGCTTGCCCACATCCGGTCCCAGTCCGAACGCATGAGTGGACTGATTCACGACTTGCTCACTCTGGCGAAAACCGACGAGGACAAAGGGAAAACAATCAAGAACACCTTCAATTTAAGCGGCGCCGTTTTGAACACGGCCCTTGAGTTTGAGAGCCGGGCGTTTGAGGAAGGGAAGGCGTATACTTACCAAATCAAAGAAAACCTGGCGTATACGGGCGACGAGAAACAGATCCGGCAGCTTGTCAGCATATTGATCGACAACGCCGTCAAACATTCCAGCGTCCAGGGGAAGATTCACGTCGCCCTCACGGAAGACGGCGGCCGCCCGCGGCTTTCGGTATTCAACACCGGCGCCGGCGTGTCCGACGCGGAAAAAAGCAAAATATTCGACCGTTTCTACCGCAGCGACGAATCCCGCTCCCGGGAAACCGGCGGCTACGGGCTGGGGCTGTCCATAGCCCGGGCGATCGCGGCCGCCCACCGGGGGAAGATCACAGTGACAGGCGCGTACGGAGAATGGGTGCGGTTCGACGTTGTACTCTAATCATGCGCCGATCCAAAGACGGGCCAGACCGTCCGAAAACAAACGGGCGGATTGCCATCCGCCCCTACGACCCCGTGAATAATGCGTCCGTAGGGGGCATCGGCGGACGCCCCGCGTTTATTTCCCCCAACGCCCCGCGGTGGTTCGCCCCCGGGTCCCCCCGTGGGGGCACGGCATGCCGTGCCCCGGCCCGGGTCTGGACGGTCCCAGGCGGCAGAATGCCGCCCCTACGGTATAGGTATCCCCTGTGAACTGTAACAATTTCCAAATTACGAATCGCAAAAAATTCAGCCCGGCCCTTGCTAAAGTAACAACCTTTGTGTATAATATAAGTTGTTACTTTATCATACTCGATAACACGAGATAGGAGGGAATGTAATGAAAAAGTTCTTCGCTTTGCTGACGCTGCTGCTCCTCGCCCTGTCCGGATGCTCTGCCGGCTCGGACGGAGGCGCGTCCGGAAGCCCCACGACCATCACTGTGACGGATAATGGATGGGACAGCCAGAAGCTACATAACGAGATCGCGAAGCTGGTGGTAGAGCATGCCTATGACGGGTATGTCCTTACCCAGTCTACCGCTTCTTCCACGATGAATTGGCAGTCGATCATCGCGGGCGACGTGGATCTGGACATTGAGAGCTGGACCGACAACGTGGCTTCTTATCCCGACGACGTACAAGCCGGAACCGTCGTAAACGTGGGCGTGCTGGTGTCCGACAGCGCGCAGGGCATTTATGTGCCGCGGTATGTGGTCGAAGGAGACGCCTCGCGCGGCATATCGCCGCTGGCGCCCGATTTGAAGACCGTACAGGATTTAAGAAGGTATTCGGATATCTTTCCGGACGACGAAGATCCATCAAAGGGACGGCTGTACGGATCCATTCCTGGCTGGATGGCCGACGAGATACTGTATAAAAAATATGAAGCTTATGGGCTCGATGAAGTCTTCAATTATGTCCGCCTGGGAAGCGAAGCGTCCCTGTTCGCTTCCCTTGTGTCAGCCTATAACCTGAGCGAGCCGTGGGTCGGTTACTGTTATGAGCCCACTTGGATCGCGGGCAAACTGGATTTGATCATGCTGGAAGACGAGCCTTACGACGCGGCGCTGTTCGAGGACGGATTGTGCGCGTTCTCGTCCCAGGAGCTTAAGATCATCAGCGGCAAGGATTTTGCCCAGAAAGCGCCCGATTTGCTGGGGTTTTTCCAAAAATATCGGACCGGCAGCCAATTGATCTCACAAGCGCTGGCGCATCTGGACGACACGGGAGCCACCCATGAAGAGACCGCTGTCTGGCTGCTGAAAGAAAACGACAACCTGCTGGATGAATGGCTTCCTTCCGCCAACGCGGCGAAACTCAGGGATTACCTCTCCACGCTGACATCATAGGCAGGTGAGATGATTGAACGAATTTTTGCAGACAAACATACTTGATTTCCCGAAAACCTGGCAATTCCAGCTGGGCGATGTGGTGGATGAGGCCGTCAGCGCTTTCTCCCGGGATCACCGGGGCGGCATTACTGTGATTAAGCGTATGATTATCATGGGCGTCGGCGCCATTCGCTGGCTGCTGTCCACCGTCCCGTGGTTTATGCTGGTTATTCTGGTCGCCTTCCTGGCGCTGCGTCTCACAAAGAAATGGCGTCTGAGCGCGCTGTACAGCGTCCTGCTGATTTTTGTCGGTTGCTGCGGCTTGTGGGAGCATATGCTGGAAACCTTGAGCGTTGTAATCGCGGGCGTGATTTTGTGCATGCTCTTCGGATTTCCCCTGGGTGTGCTGCTGGCTATGAGCAAGAGAGCCAACAGCATACTGCGGCCCGTGCTGGACACCATGCAGACCATGCCGTCCTGGGTGTACCTGGTTCCCGCCGTTATTCTGTTCAGCGTCGGCACCACGCCCGCGTTGCTCGCCACGACCATTTACGCGATTGTGCCTATGATCCGCCTGACCAGCCACGGACTCATCTATGTGGACGCCGAGATGCTGGAGGCGGCTCAGGCTTTCGGCTCCACACGGCTGCAGGCTCTGGCGAAGGTGCAGATACCTCAGGCCATGCCCACCATTATGACGGGGGTCAACCAGACCATCATGATGGCCATGTCTATGGTGGTGACCTGTTCCCTGATCGGGGCCGGAGGGCTGGGCATGGAGATTCTGCTGGCGACCAACCGGGTTGAAATGGGCAAGGCGCTTTTGCCCGGCGTATGTATTGTGATCATCGCCATTATATTGGACAGACTGACCCAGGCGGCTGTCCGGAAAAGCGAGGTGGCGCCTGATGTCTGACGATATCGTTTTGGAGGCTTCCAGCGTCGTCAAGCTTTACGGCAGAAACAAGCAGAACGCCGCGAAAATGATGACGGTCGGCTTGGACAAAAGCGAGGTTTATCAAAAAACCGGGGTGACTGCCGCCCTCTGGGATGTGAGCTTTCAGGTCAAACGCGGAGAGATTTTTGTGATCATCGGGCTGTCCGGCAGCGGAAAGTCCACCATCATCCGCTGCTTTAACCGGATGATCCGGCCGACCTCCGGACATGTGCTGGTGGAAGGCGTTTCCGTGGAGAGCATGGACAAAAAATCGCTGATGGAGCTGCGGCGCCATAAGATTTCCATGGTGTTTCAAAATTTCGGGCTGTTCACCCATCGCTCCGTCATGGAGAATGTGGCTTACGGGCCCGAGATACGCGGAATCTCCCGGGAACAGCGGGAAGCGGACGCCATGAACTTGATCCAGATGGTCGGACTGGAAGGATGGGAGCAAAAACCCATCTCCAGCTTGTCCGGCGGCATGAAACAGCGGGTGGGGATCGCCCGGGCGCTGGCAAACAATCCGGAAATTCTGCTGATGGACGAGCCGTTTTCCGCGTTGGACCCCCTTGTGCGCCGCGACATGCAGTTTGAGCTGCTGGCGATTCAGCGCAAGCTGGGCAAAACGGTGTTGTTTATTACCCATGATATCAATGAAGCGTTCAAGATCGGGGATACCGTGGCCATCATGCGGGACGGGAAGATCGTTCAGATCGCCACGCCGGAAGAGATGTCCCTGAATCCGGCAAACGAATATGTCAGCCGTTTCATAGAAAGCGCCGATAAAGCCCAGGTTCTGAGCGCCCGCCACGTGATGATCACCCCGGCGTGCCTGACCAGAGATAAAGAAAGCGCGGCGAACGCCCTGCGCGAGATGCGCCGGGAGGGGCTTTCCAGCACATATGTCGTGGATGGCAAGATGCGCCTGCTGGGGGTACTCTCCAGCGAATCCGCGCTCTTCGCCCTCCAGGAAAAACAGCCCATCGGGCCATTGATTGAGAGGAACATCATCACCACGCTGGAGGATACGCTGCTGAGCGATATTCTGCCCCTGGTGGCGGAGACGCGTTATCCCATCGCGGT
>JAISDM010000273.1 GCA_031264885.1 Peptococcaceae bacterium
AGGCCACTCCCGCAGACTCTCTAAAGACTTTGAAATCCGTACCTATCATTCCGAGGCTATGATTCATATCTCCCATCTGCATACCTTGCTCAAATGGCTATGAGAACATATTCTTATCGCGTTGCTCCTGTTTGCGATAGTGCCGGCATCGTTTGCGGGCTGCGGTTCCGCAAACGACGAGAGCAACACTACCGCTCGAACTTCGGAAACAATCGCAGAACAGAGCGCCGACCCGTCAAACGAATCAAGCGCCGCGAAATCAGGCGTGCTGGCCATTCAGGAACAAGGCAATTTTTCAGTCGGCGGAACAGTCACGACAAGCGAAGGGGAATTTGACCCGATGCAACCGTGGATGGTTCCCCAAGGCGGCCAAACCCGCCACGGAGACCATGCGGACGTGTCCTATCAAATCCCCGTTGACGCCGGAAAATTTCCGATGGTGTTTCTGCATGGCTACGGCCAATCCCGCAGAAGTTGGCAAACAACGGCTGACGGCAGGGAAGGATTCTCAAACATCTTTCTGAGGGAAGGCTACGGCGTATATCTCGTTGACCAGCCCGGTCGCGGCGAAGCAGGGCAAGTGACCGGAGCCGGGCAGATAAGCGCGGCCCCGGACGACCAGACGTGGTTCACGCAATTTCGCATCGGACTGTGGCCGGATTATTACGATGGCGTCCGGTTCCCGCAGGGCAGCGAGTCACTTGACCAATTCTTCCGCATGATGACCCCGGATACAGGGACAACCGCTGACCCGAACGCGGCAGTCGCCGCAATGTCAGCGCTGTTTGACAAAATCGGCCCCAGCATATTCTTTACTCATTCGGCCAGCGGTTTTACCGGATGGCAGACGGCGATTGCCAACGAAAACGTGAAAGCGATTGTCGCCATAGAGCCGGGCGGCTTCCCTTTCCCGATTGATCCAAACGCCGACCCCGCGCAATCATTTGGCGGAATTTCAATGGACGACTTTACAAAGCTGACCAAAATACCCATCATTGTTTATTTTGGCGACAACATCCCCGATGAAGAAACAGGGATACCATCTCAGGATTTTTGGAGGCAAGACCTTGAATCGGCCCGTCAATGGGCGGATTTGGTAAACAGTAACGGCGGCGATGTGACGGTTGTGCATCTCCCCGAAATCGAAATATACGGTAACACCCACTTTATCATGTCCGACCTGAACAATCAGGAAGTCGCCGAGCATATCGCTAAGTGGTTATCTGATAAGGGATTATGATAGGCGGCTAAAAGGATTTCATAATTAAAGCAAAATCAAAACCAAATACAAAGTTAAGGAAACATCAAATGAAAAAAATAATTGCATTACTACTCACAGCAGTTCTTGCTCTGTCTGCGCTGACAGCATGTAACAGCCCGCAGAATAATTCTGCCCGGGATACCACTCAGTCCGGCCAGTCCACGGAAGAAACACCTGCGCAGAGCGGCGGGAATGACGAAAGCGCTATACCGGAACCGGAGTCACCCGCCGAGGGGCCTGCCGGTGTGTCGAATATAACTTCCGTGGAAAATGTACCATTGCTTACGCTGAACAACGGAGTGCAGATACCCCAGCTTGGGCTTGGAACACAGATTCAACGCTTGGAAGGCGACGCCAGTGAAAGCGGAAGGAAATTGCTCAATGACACATCACATGATGCTGTTGTAGCGGCGCTTCAGTCAGGATACAGGCATTTTGATACGGCGCATGGCTATAACAATGAAACCGGCGTTGGACAAGCGATTATTGACAGCGGTGTTCCCCGTGAAGAAATTTGGGTCACAAGTAAGCTGTGGCCAAGCGAATACGGTGAAGGTACGACGATACAGGCAATTGATGATATGCTTGAGAGGCTTCAATTAGATTATTTAGATTGTATCTATTTACATCACCCGGCGGGCGAGTATATGGAAGCATGGAAAGACTTAGAAGAAGCATACAGACAAGGAAAAGTTCGCGCCCTTGGAATCAGCAATTTTGATAACTGGCCGGAGGCATTTGAGGCAATTATAGCGGGCAGCGAAGTCAAGCCTCAAATACTTCAAATTGAATGCCATCCGTTTGCGCAGCGACTGGAAACAAGGGCGCTTGCCGGGCAGCATGATATTCAAATTGAATGCTGGTATCCGCTGGGTCATGCGGATGACAGACTTCTTAACGATGATGTTCTTTCACGAATAGCGGAAGCCCATAATAAGAGTGTTGTGCAGATTATTTTGCGCTGGCATATGCAGGAAGGCTTTAGTGCGGTTCCCGGCTCTACGAATCCAGATCACATTCAGGAAAATATAGAAATCTTTGATTTTGAATTGTCTGATGAAGAAATGGAACAAATTCGTGCCATAGATCAAGGTGAAGATGGCAGATACTTCAATCTCAATTATGAGCAGATGGGCGGTTTCTTTACAAACCCCATCCAATAGAAGGAACAATCCCTGGAAAAGAAAATTCAGAAACGGATGTGCCGGTCTTTGATTTCAGAAGCACGGATTCAGCGCCAAGCTTCGGTTCATTCACCGCGCCTATGGATTTTAACGCGTCATCGCGACGAAGCCGCCGCCCTTTTTGTTGCCGTGATACCATTTGTACAAATCGACCTCAAACAGCCGCCCGGAGTCGATAATAAGCGCCGTCGCGGAGTCCTCGCCCGCGTCGAGCGCGACAAGCGTCGTCCAGTGCCATTCGTCGAGCGCAGTTTCGCCGCCGTCGTCGAGGCACAAAAACGCCACGGGGACGTCATCGTCCAGCGCCGCGTCGATAAATTCCGCCGCGCCGGCAAACCCGGACCGTTCCGAAGGCTTTTCGGAGACCGCGAATTCGCGCACGCCGGCAGGAAAGCCGCTTGCGGCGCTAAATTTGCCGCTTGCGGCGTTAAAATCCCCGCCGCGGGCGGCTATATATTTCTCGATCCGCTCGATCAAATGCCCCGTCGTCGGCAGGCCGCCCATCGTGGGCGTGACGAATTCCCAGACGTCGTCCATCATTTCGAGAAATTCCGGTTTTTCGATCTCCCGCCCCGTTACGGAGCGGAGCATATAGCTCACGATCCCCGTGACGAC
>JAISDM010000278.1 GCA_031264885.1 Peptococcaceae bacterium
ACGGTGGAAGCCTGGGGCGGCGCCGCCACCACCATCGGCCTGGCCGACCTGGCCGACGCGTTCAGCAAGAAAACAGTGCAGGGCACCGCTACCGGCCTGAACATCATCGTCCCGTTCAAGATTTACGAAGTGACGAAATACCTCACCCTGACGTCCATCTCCGAGGGCTTCGCGGCGCTCATCATGAACGGCGACACATGGGAGTCCCTGAACGCCGACGAGCAGGCGCTCATCGCGGAGGCCGGCAAGGTTTTCGTCCAAAAGGCGTATGACATTGCCATCGCGAATACCGACGTTTATGTGGGAACCATTGAGGACGACGGCCTGAACGAGGTCTACGAACTCACCGCGGCGGAGCAGCAGGACTTCATCAACGTCGCTTACAGCCTCTTCCCGCAAATGGAGTCCGAAGTCGGCGATAAAGGGCAGCAGCTCAGAGACCTGCTCAAGCAGAGCAACGGCATCGACTGAGAATCGGATGAGTCACAGGCGCGGCGATTCCGCGGCGCCTCATCGAAAACGGTACAGACCGGGTATAACCTGTATACAAAAGAAGTCCCGCAAGGCCCACCTTTCAAGCCTTGCGGGACTTCTTTTGTATATGCCGTCTCTACGATACCGTGAACGATGGTCCGTAGGGGGCGGCATCTTTTCCCGAGCTGCAATTTGACGAACGGTCGCGTGAACGATGCGTCCGTAGGGGCGGCATCCTGCCGCCCGTCCTTGCTAGACGTGAATTGCCAAAGGTCTACTCAGGAGGCCGTTAGGGCGACGTCATATCCTGTCATTCCGGGCTTGTCCCGGAATCCAAAAAATGATGAACAAGAGAGTGGATTCCGGCATAAAGCCGGAATGACGGGAGCGAGTAACCATAGGGGGCCCCCTACCCCTGAGTTGACACAATCGCGAACCGCGAATCGCGGGCGAATCGCGGGCCCGTCAAAATTGTGCCATTGCTTATTGACATTTGGGGTTCTTTTTGATATATTGCAGTCAAGAGTCCTGTCGTTGGTCCGGCGGCTCTACCTCTGTTAATAGTTAGAGTTCATCGAGGATAAGCCGCCTGCTATGGCGGCTTATCCTCTTTTTTACGCTGTTTCCAGCGGTCATAAAGCTTGATAAGTACTTCCACCATGGCCGATAGCGCTAATACTATGTCTATGATGATCTTCAACATATCCTCCGTATCCGGCAGGGCCGCCCGGCAGGACATCTTGACCAAGTGAATTGTACCACGGATCATAGCAATCATCAACAAAAAAATCCCCCCGTCAACTTCAATTCGTAGTTCGTAGTTTGACGGGTAGTTTGACGTTACGGCATCGCATCTCGTCATTCCGGGCTTGTCCCGGAATCTAAAAAAGGTGGCAGACACAAGAATGGATTCCGGGACAAACCCGGAATGACGAGAAACTTTCCAAACCCTTCCAAGCTACGAATTGCAGCCCCGTCACATTAAAGCCTTGACAATGACGGAGTTCCATAGTAGCATTTTTGTCAAAGAGAGCCGCCGTATTTGAAACGGCGCAGAACATTCGACGCATCTCTTTGAAGGATGCCGTCGTATTTTTGTTTGTCTGTTTGGGCGCGGCTTCCAATAGAAGCCGCGTTTTTTTGTTTGAATTTACTCCCAAAGCCGATGCAAATCATTGAAAGCAGGTGGAATGAAATGACTGAAACATTGATTCCCAGACCGGCATATTTGGACTGGCTCCGTGACTGGCGCCACAAAAACATCATAAATGATCCTGACTGAATTGGAGTGAACGGGATGAGCAAAGAACGCCGGGAGAAAGTTTACGCGCTGCTTGACGGCTTAGGCATTGAATACGGAAAGGTTGACCATCCTCCGATGTTCACACAGGCGGACAATGAGGTTCACCGTGTCAACATCGGAGCGGTTATCTTCAAGAATCTGTTTCTGCGGAACAAGGACAAGAGCCGGTATTACCTTCTATCGCTGCCGCTTACGAAGCGGGCCGACTTGATGGCGGCAGCGCGATTGCTGGGAGAATCCCGCCTCAGCTTCGGCGATGAGAGCGCCCTTCAGGCAAAACTCAATATACAAAGCGGTTCGGTGTCCTTTTTGAACGCCATAGACGCGCCGGATACAGACGTGGTGTTTTTGATTGACAATTCGGTGTACGATCATGAGCGTATCGGCGTACACCGAACGACAACACCGCGACGGTGATCTTCAAGCCGGAGGATATACCGAAGATACTCGGCGCTTGCGGCGCGGAATACCGATTCCTGGATTTGAGCGGTGAGTGAAACGTTGCCGCAATAAATTTACGCCAAGACGATTTTACTCACATTGGTTTTTTCCCTATATACAATCCATGCAAGCTGTATCCTAACAAAGTTTCATCCTCACAAGTTGAATAGTGATATTGCAGCCAGCGGTCAAAGTCCGGTGGATTCATACTGTTAATCAATTCCGCGATAATGTGGGCAATGCCGTCTGTGCCGACCATGTATTGTTTTTCGAGATCGGCGCTCTCCATTAAGGAGATTATTTCGGCAGGCGTTGAGCGATAAAAAACCAATCCGCCGTTTTCCGCGTCAAATATGCCGCTTTCAATACAATCAAGCGCGGCGTCATATTTCTCCATTCCTTTGTGAGACAGCGCCGAAACAAGCTGCGCGTGGCGGCTTACATATGCGGCGGCAAATAACCCATCCGGTTTGAGTACCCGTAAACATTCGTCCACGGCGCGCTTTCTGTCTTCGGCTGTGAAAAGATGATACAAAGCGCCCATGCAAAGAACCGCGTCAAACGAAACATCCTCAATGCCGGACATATCCAAAATATTGCAAACTTTTGCGTCGCGCAATAAATCTTCGGAAGAATCGCGTTTGCGTATTTGCGCAATATGCTCCGGCATGAGGTCACAAGCGGTCACGCTATGACCTTGCTGCGCCAGCGCAAATGAGTAGATACCCGTCCCGGCGCAGGCGTCCAGAATGCGACTGCTCGGCGGAATGGCTTTTTCGAGATATCGCATGGATGTTAAAAACTCTATGCGGTGAAAATTATCCCGTTTCAGCCTGTTTTCTTCGGAGTAACCGGTATAATAGTTCTTTACGGCGTCCATCATTGTCTCCCCCTGTGACTCATACGGTCGAATGTACGCTCCAGGCTTCTGCGGATATATTCCATTTCTCACCTCATATATGTTGATTTCAAAGCATGAGGACGGTAAAAGCATACCATCCGTCGCCTCGATAAGCAAGATGACAGAAATGTTTTCTCAAGGATACAGAGACAATACAGAGACTAAATTCTCCGAAAACCTTGAAGGCGTTGGCCGAACATGATAAAATGGAGAATGTAAATAAACGAATGAATCAAATGGTATGGTATACTTTCATTATCAAAAATCGAATGTCGAAAGAGGATGATGTCATGCAGAATGTCACATTGAACAACGGGGTGGAGATGCCGATTCTCGGCTATGGGGTGTTTCAGGTTCCCGACGCCGGCGAATGCGAGCGCGGGGTTCGGGACGCCATTGAGACAGGGTACCGTTCCATCGACACCGCTTCTCTGTACATGAATGAGGATGCCGTCGGCCGCGCGGCCGCGGGCAGCGGGGTCGCCCGTGAGGAGCTTTTTATCACGACGAAACTTTGGATCAACGAGGCGGGCTATGAGAACACGAAGGCCGCGTTTGAACGTTCCCTCCGCAAGCTGGGCTTGGAGTACCTTGATCTGTATTTGATACATCATCCGATGGGCGACGTGTACGGTTCCTGGCGCGCGATGGAGGAATTGTACCGCGCGGGACGCGTCCGCGCCATCGGAGTAAGCAATTTTCACCCCGACAGGCTTGTGGATTTGATCGTTCACCATGAGATTCCGCCCGCCGTCAATCAGATTGAGACGCATCCGTTTTTTCAGCAGATTGAGAACGCGAAAATTTGCGGGGAAAACAATGTGCGGCATGAGGCGTGGGCGCCTTTTGCCGAGGGCAAAAACGGTCTGTTCAAGCATGAAGCCCTGCTGCCGATTGCGGGGAAGCACGGCAAGACCGTGGCGCAGGTGGTTCTGCGCTGGCTCATTCAGCGCGGCATTGTCGCGATACCCAAGTCCGTACATAAGGAGCGCATTGTGGAGAATTTCAACATATTCGACTTTGAGCTTGACGATGCGGATATGGCAAAAATCCGGACGCTGGATCAAGGCGAAACCCTGTTTTTCTCCGTCCGCGATCCGGATCTCGTCCGCAGATTCAGCGACATCAAGGTCGCCGATTAACCGAAGGAACCGCGTTCGGGCCGGCGCCGGATTAAAAAACAAGCGAAGTCAATACAGAAGCGGCGCTGTACTGCGCCGCTTCTGTATTGACTTCGCTTTTAGAACGATTGCCGGCGGAAGAACGCCGCCTCTGCTACCGTGATTCGTACAGCGCGCAGATGTCTTCCGTGTCTCCATAGGCGGCGACCCGGCCTTTCTCCATGAGCAGCGCCCGGGAACACATGGATTTGACCGTTTCAATGCTGTGAGAAACCAGCAGGACGGTGGTGCCGTTTTGGATCATGTTTCGGATGCGGTCTTCACACCTTGCCTGAAATTTGAAATCCCCCACGCCCAATATTTCATCCGCGATGAGAATATCCGGCTGCACGCTGGTGGCGATGGCAAATCCCAGACGGCCCACCATACCGGAGGAGAAATTTTTCAGCGGGACGTTTTCAAACTCCCAAAGGTCGGCGAAATCCATGATCTCCTGGTATCGCTCCAGCATATATTTGGAGGAATGACCCAGCATGGCGCCGTTCATAAATACGTTTTCGCGGGCGGTGAACTCGAGGTCGAATCCGGCGCCCAGCTCAATCAAGGGCGCCACGGCGCCTTCGATCAAGACCCGGCCACGGGTCGGCTTGTACACCCCCGCGATGACCTTCAGCAGAGTGGATTTCCCCGCGCCGTTCAGCCCCAAAATACCGAATACTTCCCCTTGAAGCACCTCAAAGGACACGTCGCTCAGCGCCCAAAATTCGGTAAAGAACAGCTGCCGCCGCAAGAATTTAATCACATACTCCTTGAGACTGTCGATTCGTTCCTTATTCAAATTAAACAGCATGGATACGTTCCGCACCTGAATGACGGCGCGTTTCTCCTGATTTTCCTGACGTTCCAGATTTTCCTGTTTTTCCGCTGAATTCATAGTCTCACCTATATATATAAAATAAACTGATCCTGATTGCGCATGAAGACGTAAGTCCCCAGCAGCAGCGCCACACAGCCGCAGCTCAGGCATACGATGTTTTGCCAAAGGTTCGGTAATATCCCGTAAAGCGTCACATTCCTGAAATACTGGATAAAATGCGCCAGGGGATTCAGAGCCAGAATAAAGCGGAGGTTCTCCGGAATGATGGTGGCCGGATAAAAGATCGGGGTCAAGTAAGTCCAGGCTGTCAAAACGATCCCGTACAAATACGATAAATCTCTGAAAAACACCGTGGCCGCCGACAAGAGCATGCCGACGCCCAAAGAAAAGAGAAAGACATAAAAAAGTGGAATCGGCAAAAGCACTATGGTCCAATACATCGGCGCCCGGGTGATCCAGATCACCAGAAGGAAGGCCAGCAGCGACAGCAGCAGGTTGACCAGACTGGAGAGAACACGGGACAGGGGCAGGATGTATTTGGGAATATACACCTTCTTGATCATGCCTCCCCCCGCGATGACGGAAACCATAGACGTATTGGTGGCTTCGCTGAAAAATCCAAACACGATCTGACCGCTCAGCAAATACACCGGAAAATTGGGAATGTCAAAGCGAAACAAATTGGAAAACACAATGGTCAGCACGATCATGGTCAGCAGCGGATTCAGCAAAGTCCACAGAACCCCCAGCACCGAGCGTTTGTACTTGGATTTGAAATCCCTCTGGATCAATTGCCAAAGCAAAAAACGGTACCGGGAAAAGGTTTCGATATAGGGCAGCAAGACCGTCCGCCTCAGCACAAGAAAAAGCGCGGACAACATCACGCCGGATACGCTTGCCCCGAGAAAAAGCACCTTAGCGATATATCCCCGTCCCGGCGCGGCGGGATCCTCGGCAATCGCCGAGTACGGAACATACCTCCATATAAGAGCGGCGCAAACGCCGCAGAGGATCATAAAAAGTAACAGCCACTTCTTGTTTATTCTCAATAAATCCGCCAACTTTCATTTTTTTGATCGTGCCGAATGGTTCTGTAGGGTATCATTGTAACAGATATTGCGGCCGGCGGCAATGTTGAATAATTATGCGTTTCAATTCGCAATTTGGAAATCCACGTCTGTCAAAGACGGGCGGCAGAATGCCGCCCCTACAGGCGCGTTGTTCACGATACCGTAGGGGCGGCATTTTGCCGCCCGGGACCGTCCGGAAACGGCAAAAATCGCATCGTCAACACAATATATAGCGTGTCATTTCACCTAAACGACCCCATATATTGTACGTTGGTAATATCTGGGGCGCGTTTTCGGACGGTCTGGCCCGGACATCGCGAACGGCGCATCCGCAGGGGCGGCATTTGCCGCTCGTCTTTGATAGCCGCGGGGGGTTTATGGGTTACGGTTTCACCCTACGGATATATCGGGAGTAACGATGCTCTTGTAGTTGAGGAACAAGCGGCGCCTGATCTCTGTCTGCAGTTCCTCCTGGGTCCACATGCCCCATTCGGGGGCTTTATTGATGACGGCGCAGACTGTGGGCTCCTGGTGGAGCGAGATTTCATTGGCGTGAAAAGAGAAGACCGATCCGCTGACCCGGGCCGCTCTGTCGGTACACAGCCAGCACAGGAACGGGGCGTTGCATTCGGGATCCGGCATCTCGTGAATGCCTGGGAAGGCAGGCATCCCGGGAATGGCCGCCCTTACGGCCTGGGTGGGCGCTTTGAACTGGTTCTCATAGGAGCTTCGGTTGACCGCGTGCGGTGAAAAAGCGTTGCATGTGATGCCGAATTTGTGGAGTTCTATCGCCAGGCCGCGGGTCAGACCCACCACGCCGGCGTTGCAGGTGCAGTACTGGGTGAATTTTATCACATCTCCCTGGAAAGCCTTGGAAGAGCAGTTGATGATGCGGCCCCAGCCCTTCGCTCTCATAATAGGAACCACGGCGCGGATTACATTAAAATACCCCTTGGGCTTGATGTTGTTGACGTAATCAAACTGTTCCTCCGTGACGTCCTCCACGCCGCCGCCGCCGAACCCTCCCGCCACGTTGACCAAAATATCGACGGTGCCGAAACGGTCTGTCGCGCATTTCGCGAGTTCTTCCCCGAAGGCGAATTTGGATATATCTCCGAAGCAGGCGACCGCTTCGCCGCCTGCTTCACGGATCTGCTGAGCCGTGGTTTCCGCGTCGCCGCCGACTTTGGCGAGTACCGCGTCAAATTCCGCCCGGCGTTCCGGAGTCCAAGAATTGTAGTCCGATTCGGGTATGTTGAGAAATTTATTTCCTCCGGGAGCGCGGCTGTTGGTGACGACCTTGGCGCCTTCCGCGGCCAGAGCGACAGCCACTGCCCGCCCGATGCCCTGACCGGATCCGGTTACGATGGCGACTTTGCCATTAAGAGCATTTCCCATTTGACCTACCTCCTTTTGTTAGTTATTGGTTTTCACAGATGCTGTGATATCCGTTCAGAAGCTGGCTGTCCACCAGACGGTCGATCTCTTCCACGGTCCACAGACCTTTTTCCACGGGTTTGATCATGGTCCGGCAGACCGCGGGTTCGCGGTGGCGCCCTATGAGATTGCCATGTGTGCTGAACACCGTGCCGCTCACATTCGCGGAACTTTCGGAACAGAGGAACAGGATGAACGGGCAGAGGGTGGCGGGATCGGGCATATTTATGAGCCGGGGCCTGCCTTCGAAACGGGGCTTGTCGGTGACGCCTTCCACCCTCGGTCTCGTATTTCCGCTTGGGCAAAAAGCGTTGGCGGTGATGCCGTGGGAATAAAGCTCACCGGCAATCGCGCGGGTAAAGCCTACTACGCCGGCGTTCGCGGCGCAGTAATGCGAATCATCGAAGAAACGGTCGCCCATGAACGCGCCGGAAGAGCAGTTCACAATGCGGCCATAGCCTTGTTTGATCATGTAGGGCGCCGCGAAGTGGACGACGTTAAAATATCCTTTGGGCTTGGCGTTCAGGCATTCGTCCCATTCCGCCTCGGTGATGTCTTCGACGGAACCCTGGGCGAGGATGCCGGCCACGTTGACAATGATGTCAATTTTGCCGTATGTAGTAATGGCGGTGTCCACGAGCCTTTTCGCGTCGTCAAATTTGGAGATGTCGGCAAAGCAGGCCACAGCCTCGCCGCCCGCGGCTTTGATGGTCTGCGCCGTGGATTCGGCGTCGCCGCTGAACTTCTCCGATTCTTCATCCAGTTTCTTTTTTGTTTGGGCGTCTAGTTTCGCATACTCTTCCTTGGTTATGTGCGCAGTGACTTTTCCGCCGGGTTTGCGGTTATTGGTGACAACCTTGGCGCCTTCGCCGGCTAAGGCCACCGCGATCGCGCGGCCTATGCCATGCCCGGAGCCGGGAACAATGGCGACCCGCCCTTTGAGAAGATCTCCCATTTAAATTCCACCTTTCGTTTGTTCTGTTCTGGACAGTC
>JAISDM010000030.1 GCA_031264885.1 Peptococcaceae bacterium
CGAGAATAAGATGAATTATTTCGACAGGCTTCTGAAAGAGGATTCGGGTAAGCTGAAAAGCCTGAAGGATACCCTTGAGTACACGAACAGTCTTATGTAAGAAGCGCGGATCGCGGTTAAAATAAAGACGGGCGGCAGAATGCCGCCCCTACAGATGTGCCCTCCACGGGACCGTAGGGGCGGCATTCTGCCGCCCGGAACTGTCTGAATTACTCCAATGCTGTGATGCCGCGGTGGAAATATTTAGGATGCGTTTTCCTTGACAAGTCAATAGGTTTACGCTATCATGCAAGTAACGCAATTGCGTTATAAATATGATTCCTGTCGGATGTCTTAGGGGCTGAGACGGAGGGTGCGGTCATTGGAAATTGAACACAATTTGATTCGTGTCGGAAGCACCAAGCGGCGCGCCAGCGATGAAGAAATCAAGCGCATGATGCTTTCCGGCGTTTCCCACCTGTACGAACGACAGTTGACGCAGTATTCGACACTTGATTTTAGCTATACCGAAAAACATCTTGCCTCACTCGGCAAAGCGTTTAGCGACTTCGGTCTGGAAATCAGGAAGCCAGGTGAAAATTACAATGTCGCCGGACTTATATTGAGTGAGTCAAATCCCTATGTGACGAAAATTGCCGTTTTTGAAGGCGTTAAAGTGGATGTTTTTCTTGACAAAAAGGAGTACACGGGTTCGATTGCCGAGCAGATTGATAAAGTGATGGAATATCTCAAGCTTGTAATCCGTGAGCGTAATGTTATCACCGGCGCTCCACAGCGCACCGTTTTGCCGGATTACCCGGCTAAAGCCGTAAGAGAAGCGGTCCTCAACTGTTACTGTCACCGCGATTGGACTCTGACCGCCGATATTCGCGTTTTTGTATTTGACGACCGCGTCGAGATTTTTTCGCCCGGCGGAACTCCCGAAGGTCTGACCATTCAGGAGATCATGAACGGAGCAAACGCGAAACGTAACCCAATCATGGTCAAGGCGCTTGATAAGATGGAATATATTGAGAATTACACCTCCGGTATTCAGCGGATACTGAGCGAGTACGACCGTTTCCCGAGGCCCCCGGAGTTTTACATCAGCGACGCGCTTTTTAAGGTAACGCTGTACAACAAGAATTATTATTATGACCGGTTAAAGCTCCAAGAAGAAACATACAGCAGCATAGAGACACACAACACCGCTACTGTAAATGATACTGTAAATGATACCGCAAAGGAAATTCTTAACTTAATGCGGCGTGACAGAGATGTAACGCTCACACAGCTTGCGGAAATAACTTCCAAACATCGTATCACAATCGCAAGAAATATTAAGACGATGAAAGAGGCAGGGCTGATTGAGCGCATTGGCTCGAACAAAACCGGTTATTGGCGGCTACTGTAAAAGCGGTTAAAATAAATACGGGCGGCAGAATGCCGCCCCTAAGGGATCGTGAGCGAGGCGGCTTTAGGGGGGGGATTATGCCGCCCCAGACAGTCCGAAAACGCACCCTAGATATTCCCAGCACACAATATATGGGATGATTCGCTTGGGACGATGCACTATATATGGTGTTGACGATGCGATTTTTGTTGTTTTCGGACGGTTTGGCCCGTCTTTGGCTTTGCCGTCTTTGATCGGGTTTGGGCTATACCGTGGTGTATCCGCCATCCACGACGATGATGGAGCCGGTGGCGAAGCGCGCCAGGTCGGAGACCAGAAATACTACGCAGCCCACAGCGTCGGACAAATCACCCATAAATCCCATGGGGGTTTTTTTCGCAAACATTTTGTACATGCCGAGGACATGCTCCTCGGAGGCGTTTGTATTCTCGTGCATGCCGGAGAGGATAAATCCGTAACAGACGCTGTTGCAGCGGATTCCGTGTTTTGCCAAGTTTATGGCCAGCGCGTCCGTTAAAATGGATGGGATGATGATGGGAAGATATTTCACCAAATCCAGTCAACATCGTATTTTCGAATATCTTCGTCAACGGTAATCAGTGTCATCTTGTTGTTCTGCGCCGTTGCGACAATAACTCCGTCAAATGGGTCTTTATGGTATGTGTATCAAGCAGATATCTCATCACATATACTCCTTGAAATCTGCGAGAACGTCGCTGAAGTCGTCGTCAATGTTGAGTACGCCTTTCAGACTGCCGAATTGGAACGGCGGACGCACATACTCCGCTTTCTCCTGTCGGAGCGAGGAGGCGCCGACGTTCGAGATCACCTGCATTAGATACATATTGAGCGCGGTTTCCATATCCACACCATATCGGCTGAATATGGACTTTGCCCTCGCCGCCAGTTCTCCATTCACTTTCACAAAAATCGTATCCATCGCCCCTCCTATTTAGGTTACAGTTTTAGGTTACAGTAAAATCCAAAAATTTGGGCCGGCCGACATCCTACCGCACAGCCGTGCCTTCCGGTATGCAATCATCCGCGAACACGACCTGGCAGCCGCAGGCGCCGTTTGTGGCGGCCAGCAGCATCCCTTCGCTGGTTACCCCCGCGATCCGCGCGGGCTTGAGGTTGACGGCCACTATGATTTTCCGGCCGATGAGATCTTCCGGGGCATAATATTTCTTTATGCTGGAGACGATGACTCTTTGCCCCAGTCCGTCGTCAACGGTGATTTTATAGCAGTTGTGGGACTTTCGGATCTCGGCGCATTTCAAGACCTTGCACACGCGCAGATCCACGGCGTTAAACGCGTCCATACCGATCTCATCTTTCCAGGGTTCCGCCGGATCCGGCGCGCCGTATTCCACGGCAGGCCGCGCTTCCTCTTTCGCGCCGGCTTTCTCCTCCGCTTCTTCCTCAGCCTGGGAGCGCAGCTCATCCCCGGCGGGCGGAGAGGAGAAGTCCAGCAGCCCCGCGTACCGCTCCGCCTCGATGGCATACAAAAACAAATACAGCCGGGGACCCTTCGCTTTGCCAATGAGCAGCTGGTAAATGTGCGTAAAAAACGCCCCTTGAATTTGTTTCAGATTGGGCGGATTCTCCCCATACACTTTTCTGGGTATGGCGTAAAGCTCGGATTGCAGCTCCTCCAGCGAATAACCGCCCTTCCTGATATAGTCGCAAAGGAGCGCCGTCTCCCGCTTCGCGCCCTCGTCCAGGGTGTTGTAATACGCCCAGTTGCGCCGGGCGTTCAGCCGGTTGGCGCTCTCGGGCGCGCAGTATTCCAGCCAGTAGCGCGCGCGGGAAAGCCGGTCCTTAAACTGCCCGTATTTATAAGGCGTGCCGATTTTTTCAAAAATAAGCTCCAGCATAGGCACGTTAAAGTCCACCACAGATCCCATCTGTACCAATAAACTCATAGGCGCCGTTTCTATTTCGCGGCCGTCAATCAGGCTGTATTCGATGATTGAGGCGTTGAGTTCCTGCGCCGCCCCTTCCTTAAACAAGGCGTACTGCTTATCAAACTCGTAATACTGCTGCAATATCCCCTCGTCGAAACAAAAATCAAAGGCTTTGGACGGCTCGGTTTTGGAATAAAGCCAGAGAATGATCTCCGGCTGATAGATTTGCAGCAGCGTACCCGGCGTCAGGCTCAAGCCTGAGGAACCGGACATTTTGCCCGCGACCCCCCGGATGCCGATGAATTCGTAGCCCTGAAAAACAGGCGCGGGATAATGGAATATCCTCTCGCTGATGAGACGGCCGTTCTGGTAGCTGCCGCCGGGACTGGCGTGATCCTTGCCGCCGGGCTCAAAATCGACCCCTTCGTACATCCACCGCATAGGCCAATCCACTTTCCATACCAATTTGCAGTTGAAATCGGCCGTAAAATCAAAACTCCCCTTATGCCCGCATTTGCACTCGTATTCGGCCAGGTTGCAGTCGGAGGAGAGCGCGGTGATTTTTGTGGAATCATGGCCGCATTCCGGACAAAAAATACTGACGGGATAATACGCCTCCCGTTCGCCCTCGGCGGCGTCCTGGGTTTTGAACCCCTCTAATATATCAAATATCTCCAACCGTTTTGCCAGCGCAAGCAGTATCTGATCCACATACTTGCCCGAGCGGTACATCTCCGCCTGATAGCGGTAGTCCGTCTCAATGCCGAACTGATCCATCGCTTCCATAAATTCCGCCTCAAAGTGCCTGGCGTAATTCTCGTGGCAGCCGCCGAAAGGATCCGGAATATCCACATAGGGCCTGCCGATATGCCGCTCAAATTCACCGTCTGTATCCGCCACGTTCGCGGGCACCTTGCGAAAACGGTCGAACTCATCCCAGGAAAACAGCAGACGCGCCTTCCTGCCCATGCGCCGCAGCGCCTTCACCACGAAATAACTTGTAGCCACATCGCGGAAATTCCCGATATGCACGGAACCCGAAGGGCTGATGCCTGCCGCGCAGACATACTCCTCTTTATCCGGCTTGCTTCGAATAATTTCCGCGGCGATACGTTCCGCCCAATGCATACTCATCCTACCTCCACAAATCAAGTTTTCGGACGGTCCCGGGCGGCAGAACGCCGCCCCTACGGTACCGTGTACGCCGCGTCTGCAGGGGCGGCATTCTGCCGCCCGTCGCCCGTCCTTGACAGACACGCGTTTCCAAACCGCGCATCAGTTCCTTAACCCGCTTACCACCTTTATCACTTCAGAAAACGGAATCCGTTCCTGCTCCAGACGAACCCCCTTGCCGTAGGCGCCGTCCCTGAGCCGCCCGTACAAAGCCGATTCCGCCGCGTCCAAATATGCCAAACCGCCCCGAAAGGGCTTCTCTTCCAAAGCCCAAAGCGCCCTGCCCCGGAGCAGCGTCTCCTCGTCCATCAGCATAGAGCGGGTCTGAGGCAGGAAGCTCCTCACCCGGTTCAAAATCGCGAAACCGTGGGTATCAATATCTCCCCAGTAATAGACCGTCTTATCCTTCAGCCATTCAATCCCCTTCAGCTGGTCCACACCGTAGCCCAGGCCAAAAATAACCAGCGCCCGAGGCACATTCGGGAAGCATAGGCCGTTGATTTCATTTTCCGTGACAAAAACCTTCGAAACATCAGGCCGCAGACGGCCAAACTCATCCGGCGGCGTTTGAATATCCGACAATCCGCGGACATACAGCGCCTCATCCAAAAAACGGAAGCGAACGGATTTCCCCTTTGGCCGAAGTCCAAACCGCGTCTCAAAATTCGCCGCGCCAGCCGCGTTCGCCGGAACCGGAGCATCGCCCCGCGGCAAAACGATTTCCAGCAGCTCGGCCAAAACCCCCTTGCCGCGC
The DNA here is from genome assembly GCA_031264885.1 of Peptococcaceae bacterium. Lineage (GTDB taxonomy): Bacteria > Bacillota > Peptococcia > DRI-13 > UBA5745 > JAISDM01. The sequence goes on from JAISDM010000030.1 coordinate 5,228, forward strand.
TCGATGAATTTCGTGTCGATCCCCGGAATATCCACCTGCCGCAAATAAAGGCCGCTTCTGGGATTTTGGGCAAACCACCGCAGCACGGCAAGGATTTTCTCACGGTCCTCATAAAGCGTGAGCGCTCTGTGAGGCGCCCTGGCGAACCAGGCGTCCAAGCCCTCCCGCGCTTCCGGAAAGGCGCCGCGGGCCAACGCCGCCAGCGACGAGAATTTTTCGGCGTCTTTCGTCTTTTTCAACAGAGCCAACGCGTCACCGGCGGTTTCGACTACCGCGTGAGCGGGCAGCGCATTGCGGCCCGTCACCCTGAAATTCCTCTCGCTTTCCTCAAGATCATAGCCATAGCCGATCCGCGGTTTGCTTTTTTCTCTCAGGCGCTCAATCCAAAGCGCGGCGTCCGAAAAACGCGTTCCAAGCTCAGCGGCGCCGGGACCTTTGATTTTGATCCGGATCGGATACAGATTCCCGGGCGCGATCATTTCCCGCAAAACGCGCCCGGAATCCCATTTCTTTCGGAGACCGTCCAGAATATCCCCCGGTTCAGTCCATGGCGGCATAATCGCTTGTCTCCTTTAACTGCTCCCGCATTCGCCGCTCCCGCGCATACGTCTCAATCGTCAGGTTCCTCAGAACCGATTTATGCGTGATATCATCGTGATGAACAAAACCCACATGGGAGATATACGGCTCAATGGTATGGATTTTCAGCAAAGGCGTCACGATCAGCACCTGCAGATCCAGCTTTTTAAACAGTTCCAATCCAAATTTGGCGGACTCGTCGGAGCTTTTCAAAAAAGCCTCGTCAATCATGACAAACCGGAAAGAATGCTTTTTCGCGTCATGATCGTCCAGACCGTAATGATAGACCAGACTGGCCGCCAGAATCATATAAGCGAGCTTCTCTTTCTGACCTCCGGACTTTCCGCCGGAATCCGTATAGTGTTCATATTCCTCGCCGGTCTCACGCCATCGCTCAGACGCCGAGAATAAAAACCAATTCCGCACGTCGGTCACTTTTTCCGTCCAGCGCCAGTCCCGCTCCGTCTCGCCGGGGCGCCCGTGAAACCGCTCAATAATTAGTTTTACCTGCAAAAATTTCGTCTCGGCATATTGATCGTAGGGTTCGCCTCCGGAACCGGCCAGCGCCCCTTCCGTACAAGCCCTGAGCTGCGCCCTGAACTCCCGGATATCCTTATCGAAAGACTCGTCATACTCAAGGCGGATATACCGTCCCTCGTTATAATCAATGTCGTAAAGAGAACTGTTAATCTGTTCGATCCGCTTCCGTATGGTGTTTTGGGCTTGATTGAGATTTGCCTGAAAAAGAGCGATTTGGTTCAGTGTGTTTTCATTCAAAAGTTCCTTAAACCGGCTTTCAAACCGGGGAAGATCATCCCGGATGAGTTCGTCCAGCATACGGTCATAGTCGGGCAGACTCTCCACATTCGCGTCCGTCTCCCGGGTGTTTTCCGGGTATTTTCCGTTGAAATCCGCCATTTGCCTGACGAGCTTATTGCTCAGTTTTTCAATCTCATCGGCGCGGCCGTCGATTTTATCGTCCAGCCACTGGCGGTAATCCGTTTCAAGAACCCCGGCGCTGCTGATGGTTATGGATTTGCCGTTCAGCGCCTTATCGAGATTTTCCTTTAAGAAAGCGTCCCCGGCTTTCATCCTATCCGGATCGGCGCCCGCCGCCATTTCCACAGCCTCCAGCTTCGCCGATCGCGTCTGTTCGATTTTAGCCGTTATGTCGGCCCTTTCTTTGACCAGGACTTCATACCGCGTTTTCAGGTATTCCCGCTGATCTTCCAATGCCTCCAACTGCCGCTCAAGCTGAGCCAAAACATCATTGCCCCGCTCCAAAGCCATCCGTTTCTTTTGCATATCGTCCAAGGCCCGCCGTAAGGAATCCTGATCAATATCCTCGAAACCGCGAAAAAAATCCAACTGGGAAAGACTGTTCAGCCGCTCCTGGGATTGACGCTGTTCCGCGGAGATTTGGGCAAGCGTCTTTTGACGCCGCCGGATTTGCTCCGCCAATTCTTCTTCAATCTTTTCGAGAGCGCCGATCTTTTTTTGATTGGAGAAACCCAGCACATACCGGCTCCGGTCGTTGATGCCGTGACGGTCGTCCTTCTCGTGGCGCCCGCCTTTCGTCTTGATCTGGCCGGTCAAAGTGACGGCGCTGATTTCCCTGCGGAATTCCGCCGGATTGTTACAGCACACATGAGGAAACCGGCTTGAAATCTCCCTTCGCAGCCAGTCAAAAAACGCGCTGCCGGACTTGATATCGATTTTTCCGATGACGGAGTCCGGATGAGCCGGCGCCGGCGTTTCAAGCTTTTTATCCGCAAAAATCCGGTAATATACCAGCCGCGACTTCAAATACGTCCGATCCGTCCACTCCATAACGCCGGGATACAAGGTATCCGGAACCAGCATGGAAAGACCGAAGTTGTGAAGCAGCCGTTCGATGGCGCCTTCCCAGCGCGACTCGTTCCCGTTGACTTCAATGAGTTCGCCGGCAAAAGGCAGTTTTTCCGCTTGCAAGCCCAAATCGTCGCATAATTTCTGCCGGATCATAATCTGCTCTCTCGGAATGGAAGACTTCCGCAGCCGCAGAGACTCGATTTCCTCCCGAACCGTTTGAGCCTTATCCTCCAGTTTAGACTGTTCGGCCACCGCTGATTTCTCTTTCGCGTCTCTATCCGCCCACAGCGATTCTTCCTGATTTTTTAATTCGGGCAGCCGGCGCCGGTTGCCGATGAACTCATCGGAGTTTTCCGGCGTCCGCAAACTCAAATTTTCGGCTAAACGACTGTAATCCGCCCGGTTTTTTTTGACCCGTTCCAGCTCTTTTTCGCTCCTTTGAATCTCAGCCTTCAGATTCTCCAGGGCGTCGCCGCCATTGCTTCTGATTTCGCTTTTTTTCCGGTCGATTTCGGCTTCGCAGGATTTCACGGAGTCCTCCATCTGCCTGACCCGGGCTTCCGCGGTCTCCAGACGCGATTCCAGTTTATGGAGTTCCTTGTCGATTAAGTCTATTTTTCTTAGGGCAAACCAAGGGCCCAACGCCGCTCTGGCGGATAAAAGCGTTTCTCGATCGGCAATCCGCTGAAGTCTCTTTTGTCCGTCCTCCCGAATCGGATTCAGCATCTCTATTTGATCCTTGGCCCTTTTGACCGCCTCATAGGCATTGTTCAGATCCTGAAAGTGTCCGATCATTTTGTCCACATCGTCCCTCATGCCCGGATCTTCAAGCATATGGGTCCGCACAAATCCGGTCAGTTCTTCAACTTTCTTCATGGCGACGGTTTGCTGAAAAAGGTCCAGGGCCTGCATCTGATCAATGCCGAGCTTTCGGCAAAACACCTCGGAATAACGCTTGTAATCGTCAAACACCTCTGCGGCTTCTTTGTCCTTGAGCCGTTTTTTGAGGGAAGCCACGTCTTCGTTTTTGCCCAGGGCGAAATGAGCGGCGATGCTGAGTTCCCTGTCCGCCGCCACGAAAAAGGGCTGCGGCGGTTTTGAGGTATCCATGAAACGAAATAATTTTGCAAGGGTAACATCCCGGTTCAGTCCCGGATCGTTGAATACGGCAAGAATCACGGAATAATGGTTATACTCCCGCAGAGATTCCGCCTGACCTGAGCCTTCGGCCCCTTTCTTCTGCCCGTAATACCCGCGCACATAAGACGTAACCGAGCGCTCCTTCGCGGAGGCGTCCGCAGCCTTATTATACATGATCTTGCGCGGCGAAATCAGCAGCGTCAGAATGGCGTCTACCAAAGTGGACTTTCCGGAGCCCGACTCCCCCGTCAGCAGCGACGTGCCGTTTTCGGGAGCAAAGGTTTGCACACTCCCGTCAAAAGTTCCCCAGTTGTACATCTCCAGCTTCTTCAACCGAAAACCGGGCGCGCATCCCAACATTTCACTGATATCCATCTGCGCCCCAGCCCGAATCCGTCTCAGCGGCTGCGGCTGGATCCGGGTCTGAGCCTGAACTTGAGTCTGCCTCTGAAGCTGCGGCTGCAAATCTTCAAAAAGGCTGTCCATTATCATCCGAATCATCTTCCTTCAAATCATCTTCCTCCGTTTCGCTCTTGCCGCCCTTGCGGTACATATCCAGTTTTTCACTCATATCGTTCATCCATTCCGCGTTAATAAAACCGCGCAGAATCCGCTGCACTTCATATACGTCCTCCTGCCCGGCAAGCCGGCGAAGGAAGCCCATGTCCCTGATCCGGTCGATATGTCTGGCGATGTCGTTGACGATTTTCGCTTCATCTGTGGACTCCCTCATAAACATCTGAACCATATCGGTCATTTCCTGCCTTGACAGAACCAACCTGCCCTCTCCGGAGGCCGCGTCCAGTTCCAGCAGCTTTTTCCGGAGCAATACCAGCAGCAAGCTCACCGAATAGCTCAAAGGATGCCTGGGAATCAGGCGGGGAATCTCATTTTCGCCTTCCGGATCATTCTGCTGCTTGAGATAAGCGTATCCGTCCACTTCATCCACAACCAGCTCCAAACCCATCTTTTCCATGTAATCCCCGATCTGGAACCTCTGTTCAAGTATCGTATCCCATACCGCCGGATCCAGATCCTTGTTCACGGGATTTTTCATCAAAGCCACCAAAGCGCGGGAAAAAGCCAGCTCTCTCGTTTCGTTCACCGCGATATATCCTCCTGCCGTCTCTTGTGAAAACGGACTTCCGGCATGTGTACGACCCGGGTTCTCTCGCCCGCGTCCATCCAGGAATACTCAGCTGAAAGCTCCGGGTCAAAACTGGAAAACGGGCGTTCCGAGGCAATCGAAAGATAGGCGACCAGCTCGCTCAGCCCCTTCTCCAGGGGATATATCTCCAAAATTTCAGAAAGCGCCGCGCTGTCCCTGGATTGCAGCATCCGGTCGATCCGCTCATTGAGCTGCTCCTTATCCACATATATTTGGATATAAAGCGCTTCCAGAGAGATTTCCCCGTCGTCCTCCATCAGTTCGGCCTCGGCAATCACGGGTTTTTCCCGAGGCGACCACAGAGGCCGGTCCATGGGCAAGAACAACTCCGGCCGAACCGCGTCCAGGAAAGCGTCCCACACTTTAGGCGGCGTATTCCGAACGGCCAGCGCCTTGCCTTCGATATCCCGAACCAACTGTAAAATCCGGCGCTCCTCCTCAATATAGTTTTCGTCCACATACCGCCGCAATTGCCCGTTCAGCCGGGCCACCGTCTCCTGCACATAAGCGCCGGCATTCACCCAATCATAATGAACATCCCGGATGTTTCGGGGAATGTTCATTTCTCTGACAGGTTTCATCCGCAAAACGCTCTCAAGATCGCTCTGAAATTTCTCCTGAGAGGTTGGGGACATCAGGAATTTCCAAAAAGCGGAAAAACTCTTCCCTTGTTCAGAACGGGCAATGCCGTCCTGATTCTCAAAAATTTCCTGAAGAAGCGCCCCTTTGCCCTTTCCCCAGGTGGATATTTTTTCACGCACGCCACGGTCCAGATCGCGGAAATTCTGCTCCACCGAACGGAAATCCGTCAAAATCTCACGGGCGATGGTCAGCGCCTGGGCAAAACGTTCCCGGATCTGCGTCTCATCATATACCGCTATCTTCCCGGCGTGAATATCTTCAATTTCCTGTTCAATCGCCGCTTTCTGGGTTTCGAGATTTTGGATCCGCAGGCGGGGGTCCCGTTCCGTCCCTTCAATGATTTGCCGCAGAATATCAAAAACACTAATCAGCCTGGATTCCGTGCCGATAAAATCAATATACGACTGCGCGCCCTGATCCGAAAGCCACTCAATCGCTTTCTGGGCTTGAGACGTCATATCATAATAAGGCTCGTCCTTTCCCGCGGGATAAAACCGGCGAAGCCATCCATGTCCGTCGTCCGCCCATTCCGTAAGATATTCCTTTGCCGAACGCGGAAAACGGTCCTCGCCGCTTCCCGCGTTCAGCATGTCCTTATAATTCTCAAGTCTGCCCAAAAGCTCCTGTTCGGAAACCTCCCGGACATTTTCCGCCAGAAACACCCGATAGAGAAAGGAGATCACGAAAGGCGCCTGATGCGACGCCAGCAGCCGCCACGCGAAACTGGTACTCCGAAGCAATTCAAGGGAACCGAAAGACATGGCCTCTTGAACGCTTGGGCCGGAGCGCCCATCGGACGTATCTCTCATCACTTTCTCACCCTCTTAGCCATAGGTATTCCAAGCGAAACCCGCATTCCTATATCCTCCATATATCAGCATATCACAACAAAGCAGCGCTGGCAACGCAAAAACTCTTCAAGAAAAATTTATGCTGTTACGCTGTCATTTTTTATGATATAATCCCATGGAACGGCAGACAAAATACAGAGAAGGGAAGAATCATGCAGGCAATCGTCATCGGCGCGGGCAAAATGGGGTACAGCCTCGCCAGACTTCTGGCCAAGGAAGGCTACGGCGTGACTATGATCGAACGGGACGCGGAAAGAGGCAGCGTCGTTCAGGACAACCTGGATATCAGCGTTTTGACGGGCAACGGGGCCAGCATCGCCGTTTTACAGGGGGCGGGTGTGGATCAAACGGATCTGCTGATCGCCGTCACTGAGATCGACGAGGTGAATATGATCGCCTGTCTGCTGGCCAAGCAGGTGGGCGTGGGAAAAACCGTCGCCCGGGTTCGGAATCCGGAATATTTGGAAGAGGGGGAATCCGGCAGGGAACTCATATCCGGCATCGACCTGATCATCAATCCGGAACTGGTCACCGCCCGTGAAATCGCCGAGCTGGTGGGCGCGCCTGAGGCTTTGGACGTGGCTTATTACGCCAAAGGACATATCCAGCTTTTGGAACTGCGGGTGAATCCCGGACATCCGCTGATCGGCCGGGATATCCAGGATTTGATATACGAGAAGCCTTTTTTGATCGTGGCGATTGTGCGCCAGGAGCATGTCGTCATTCCCAGAGGCACAGACCGGATATTGGAAGGAGACCGGATTTTCCTTTTGGCGCAGACGGAATTTATGCCTCTGGTGGAGGAACATCTGGGATTCAAACGGGAGAAAGCGGAAAAAGTCATGATCTTGGGGGGTGAGTTAAGCACCTTATATCTGGCGAAGGTTCTCGAAAAACAGAAACACATGAGCGTTACCATTATCGAGAAGGATCATGAGGACTGTGTGCGTCTGTCCGAGGAACTGGACTCGTCTCTGGTCATCATGGGCGACGCCACGGATCTGGACTTGCTCCGCAAGGAAGGCGTGGCGGAAACAGACATCTTGGTGTGCATGACGGATAACGACAAGGTCAATATGCTGGCCTGCCTGATCGCCAAAAGCCTGGGGGTGAAACACACGATTTCCCAGGTGCGCCAGTCGGATTATATTACGCTGATGACCACGGTAGGGATCGACGTGGGCGTCAGTCCCAGGATACTCACCGCCAACGCCATATTAAAATTCATCAAGGGCAGCGCGAATCTGCTTTCGATGACCCTGCTCTCCCACGGCGGCGCGGAGATGCTGGAATTTCACGTCGCGAAAAAATCCCCGCTGGTGTTTAAAAAGCTCAAAGACATGAACTTTCCGAAGGGCGCGCTGATCGGGTCGATTATGAGGGGGGAACAAGTGCTGATCGCCAAAGGAGACGAGGTGCTGATGCCGGAAGACCATATTACGGTGTTTACCGTTCCCGAGAGGATAGACGCGGTCCTGAAGCTCTTTAACGGGGCGGTCTGACGGATGAACATACGGTTAGTCCTGGCCATGACCGGCCTGATCCTCATGCTGATGGGGCTTTCCATGCTGTTTCCCGCGATGCTTTGTTTCCTGAGCGAGGACAGCGACTGGCCGGTTTTCGGAATTTTGGGGATGTCCGGCATGATCGCGGGAATCATGCTGTATCTGCGGGAAGGCATCCGGGAGGAGGATGTGAGGCCCAAGGAAGCCTATTTGATGGTGGCGGCCGCCTGGGTTACGGCCTCGGTCTACGGGGCGGCGCCTTATCTGGCCACAGGGGTTATGGACGGTTTCGCGGACGCTTTTTTCGAGTCTGTGTCCGGGTTCACCACCACGGGGGCTACGGTTTTGTCCGACATTGAAGCCTTGAGCCAGGGGATTCTGCTGTGGCGCGCCATGACCCATTGGCTGGGGGGATTGGGAATCATCTCTCTGTTCGTGGCGCTGATGTCTTTCTTGGGACAAGGCGGGCAGCAGGTTTTTTTAAGGGAAACCACCGGGCCGCTGAAGGAAAAACTGGCGCCTAAGGTTAAGGAGACGGCGTGGATCCTCTGGCGGATATATATCATCATGACCGTGGCGGAGGTCCTGCTGCTGCATCTGTTTGGCATGGACTGGTTTGACGCGGTGTGCCACGCGTTCTCCACCGTCGCCACCGGCGGTTTCTCCACGAAAAACGCCAGCGTCGGTTATTACGCGAACCCCGGCGTCCATTGGGTCGTCATCGCGTTTATGTTTTTGGGCGGCGTAAATTTTACACTGTTTTTTCACGCCTTTCAGAAACGGAGTTTGACGGTTTTTTGGAAAAACGGCGAATTCCGGCTCTACACCGTCATCTTAGGCGCCGCCGCGCTCATCATCGGGGTTTATCTCTGGGCGGCGGGTCTCGAGTTTCCGGCGGCTTTGCGGGAGGCGGCGTTTCATGCGGTATCCGTCATGACCACCACCGGTTTTGTGACTCAGGATTTCAACTTATGGGCGCCCGCCGTTCAAATGATTTTGCTGATGATGATGCTGGTGGGAGGCAGCAGCGGATCCACGGCGGGAGGGATGAAAGTGGGCCGCGTTCAGCTTCTGTTCACTCAGACGCGGCTGGAAATGCGGCAATCGCTGCACACAAGGGCGGTTTTGTCCGCCAAGGTGGATCAGAAGCCTGTTTCTCACGAAACCATGCTGCGGGTGCTGACCTTTATCGCGCTGTACGGGCTGACCGTCGCCCTTGGAACATTGATTATGTCTCTGTTCGATATGGACTTGGTCAGCGCGGTCACGGCGGTCGTCACCTGCGTCGCCAACGCCGGCCCGGGCCTGAACCGGGTGGGGCCCACGCAGAATTTCAGTTTTGTGCCGGATTTGGGTAAGTACATACTTTCATTTATTATGCTGTTGGGACGATTGGAGTTGTATACGATTTTGGTGTTGTTTACACCGGATTTTTGGAGTAAAAAATGAACGATAAAGAATTTCGCATAGTACAGTTGGATTCATATTTGCGTCCCTTCGCGGATGATATCAGGCTGCGTATGAGCCGTTACGCGGAAGTCAGGGACAGTCTCGCCGGCGGCGGGCCGTTAAAATCCGCCGTCAACGGGGAGCTTTATTACGGTTTTCATCCCACGGCGGACGGATGGGTATACCGGGAATGGGCGCCCAACGCCCAAGCCATCGCTTTAACGGGGGATTTCAATCAATGGAACGTTCAGTCTCATCCGATGAAAAGCCTGGGCCGCGGGGATTGGGAATTGCTTGTGGACGGGCCGATCCCGCACGGTTCCAAGGTTCGGCTGAAGCTGAGCGCGAACGGCCGCCTGTATGAACGGATTCCGCTTTATTGTAAACGGGTGGTGCAGGATCCCGTATCCAAGAGATTTGACGGGGTCATATGGAGTCCGCCGGTTCCTTATGTGTGGCATGATCAGGGCTTTGCGCGCAAGAAGCCGCTGTATCTCTACGAGTGCCACATCGGCATGTCGTCGGAGGAGCCGAAAGTGGCCTCTTTCTCCGAATTTGCGGAACATGTGCTGCCCCGTGTAAAAAAACTGGGCTATACGGCGATCCAGATTATGGCCGTTATGGAGCATCCCTATTACGGCTCCTTTGGTTACCAGGTTTCTAACTTTTTTGCCGTTTCTTCAAGGTTTGGCACGCCCGACGACTTCATGGCGCTGGTGGACCGGGCGCATGGCATGGGCATCGCGGTCGTTATGGACCTGGTTCACTCTCACATGGTCAGGAATACGGATGAGGGATTGGCCGAGTTTGACGGAACGGATTATCAGTTTTGCCATCATGGCGCGCGGGGCGATCATCCCGCCTGGAACACCCGGCTGTTCGACTATGGCAAGCTGGATGTGCTGCACTTCCTGCTGTCGAATGTGAAATACTGGATGACGGAGTACCATCTGGACGGATTCCGTTTCGACGGGGTGACGTCCATGCTCTACCACCATCATGGGCTGGGGATCGCGTTCGACGATTACAGCAAGCATTTTTCCATGAACACCGACCTGGACGCGGTTACATACCTGCAGCTGGCAGCCGGGCTCGTTAAGGAAATCAAGCCGGACAGCATTCTCATCGCCGAGGATATGAGCGGCATGCCCGGCATGTGCCTGCCGGCGGCGGACGGGGGCATAGGCTTCGATTACCGTTTGGGCATGGGCCTGCCGGATTTTTTGATCAAACTCATGAAAACTCCGGATGAATCCTGGCGCCTGGGGACGCTGTGGTATGAATTGACCACCCGCCGGCCCGAGGAGAAAGTCGTGGGCTATACGGAATCCCATGATCAGGCGCTGGTGGGCGATAAAACCCTTATGTTCTGGATGGCGGACGATGATATGTACTGGCACATGGAGGAAGACCGCGGCACGGAGCGGATCGGCCGGGCCATGTCTCTGCACAAGATGCTGCGTCTGATTACCTGCGCCGCCGGCGGAGACGGGTATCTCAACTTTATGGGCAATGAATTCGGGCATCCCGAATGGATCGATTTTCCCAGAGAGGGCAACGGATGGAGTTATGACCACGCCAGGCGGCAGTGGAGCCTGGCGGATCATCCCAACCTTAAATACAAGTATCTATTGGGTTTTGACGCCGCCATGCTGGATTTTTTCGCGAAAGACGGCCTGTTCGACCAGCCGGCCCGTTTCCTGTTTGTGCATGAAAGCGATAAAATTCTGGCGTTTGAAAAAGGCCCGTATACCTTTATATTCAACTTCCATCCGCAAAACAGTTTTGTGTATAAAACAGGAGAAACAGCGCGGAATCAGCCTACGGATCAGCCCCGGGCGGCGGATGAGGCGAACCGGCCCGCGGCGGATCAATCTTCGGACCGGCCTCCGGACCAGCCTTCGAACCAGCCTACGGATCAGCCTTCGAACCAGCCTCCGGATCAGTCTTCGAACCAGCCTCCGGACCAGTCTTCGAACCGGTCTCCGGATCAGCCCCGCGCTGTGGATGAAGCGAGCCTGCCCGCGGCGCCGCGGCAGGCCGAGATTGTCTTTCATACCGCCTGGAAACGTTTCGGCGGCTTCGTGGACGAACAGACAAACGAGAATCTGATCCGCGAAGACGGAGTTGTGGTTGACCGCAGAACCGCGGTAGTGCTGCGTCTGTGTCCGCCCGCCCCTTACCAGGCGGAGATCCCGCTCCTGATCCGGCGAAAATGAACCGGCGGATCCGCGTTTTCGGGCCAGACCGTCCGAAAACGTCAAAAATCGCATCGTCAACACCAAATATAGTGTGTCTCCCCAAGCGAATCACCCCATATATTGTGTGTTGGGAATATCTAGGGTGCGTTTTCGGACAGTCTAGGGCGGCAGAATGCCGCCCCTACAGATACATCATTCGTGATACCGCAGGGGGCGTCGGCGGACGCCCCGCAGTGGTTCGCCCCCGGTTCCCCCCGTGGGGGCACGGCATGCCGTGCCCCGTCCCGTTTTCGGACAGTCTGGCCCGGGACCGTCCGGAAAAATTGCTTACAGCGTTTCCCCCGCCTTTCGCCCTTCGCTCATGGCGCGCGCGGCCGCATAAATCGCGGCTTTCTTGTAATCGTTGTTCCACCGGTTTACATAAATCGCGTCAAAAACATTCAGAGCGGTATGTTTGCAAAAACGTTCCATCTGTTCCAGGCATCCGATCCCTCCGTTGCCCGTGCCGCCCGCCGAATCCACCAACAGCACCTGCTTTCCGGCGAGCGCCCCGTTCTGGCCAAACTCACAGCGCCGCAGCCGGTCGATAAAACATTTGACGCTTTCCGCCATCTCCCACCAGTAGACCGGGGTAATGACGCACAGCTGATCGGCTTTTTTTACTTTCTCGTGGATTTCATCGAAGCCGTCGCCGCCAAAGGCGCATCGGTTCTGATCCCAGCAGACCCCCCAACCGTCGCCGCACACATGACATCGCTCCAGTTTTTCGACGGTGACGACCTCCACATCCGCGCCCCCGTCCGCCGCGCCTCTGACAGCTTCTTTCAGCGCGGAATCGCATAAGCCGTCCTTTTTGGGATTTCCGGAGATAATCAGGTATTTCATAAAATGATCCTTCCTTTCGGCGAAAGACGCAAAATTCGTATGAAACAGAAAATCGCGCGCTTCCGCGGCAAATTTGCCGAACCCGCTGTCCGCGCCGTTCGTTATCATCATTACAGCATATGCCATGACAAAACACAAGAGCGAAATTGAAATTGTGGGTTGGCGAATGACGAATGGGCAGATGGAAGGCGGCGGAGGCGAATGGAAAAAAATATATGGAAAAAATAGTGTTGAATATCTCCCAATCTCGTGGTATACTAACTTCCGCAAGTAATTTTTTAGGCAAATTCGGCATCTCAGGATGCGCGAAAAAATTCATTCCTCTCAGCAACGCCGCAATCGTCAGCGGGCGTTCTGATGTTGGGGCGTCGCCAAGCGGTAAGGCAATGGACTCTGACTCCATCATTCGCAGGTTCGAATCCTGCCGCCCTAGCCATTTCATGGGCCAATAGCTCAGCTGGTAGAGCACCTGACTCTTAATCAGGGTGTCCCGGGTTCGAATCCCTGTTGGCCCACCAGCGAAAAACCCAAGCG
>JAISDM010000060.1 GCA_031264885.1 Peptococcaceae bacterium
CTCATTTTACCGATGAAAGCCTGGCACTTCATGATTGATTTTTTCCCGTCTTCACCGAATGCCTCCCCGGGACACGAGAGAAAGCAGACTTTGCATTTGGAACAGTAATCATACATTCCCGCGTAATCCTTTTCGTCCGGCGCCGTCTCCCAATCGGTTACCACGCTGATTAACCTGCCGCAGGAACCGGCCTTCGATATAATGTTGGTCATCAGCCCGAATGTACCGAGACCGGTGACAAACGCCACATGACGCTCCGACCAGTTACTTGAGTAGAGCGGTCTTGAACGGTCTCCGTCGTCACGCACCTTCGCCCAGTACCTATCGTCAGCCTGAGGCATAACAGCCTGGTGTCCGGACGCTGTCAACGCGTCCCGTACAAGCGCGCCGGTGGATAAAAGATGCTGCTGACCGTCTATTCTCGCGTAACGCCACTCCATGGAAGGAATGACCGGGTCTTTGATATTGGACTGAATCACACGGTCGGAAAAAGGCATAAAGATGGATATGACGGTTTTAGCGTCAGGGATCCAATCACTGGGAAGCATATGATGCGCGCCGACAACCCCGGGCTCTTTCAGCTTCTTAAATCCGTCGTCTGAAGCGGATCCGTAGGCTAAAAGCGGCGGCTTATAAAATCGCATCCCGACATATTCTTCGGGTTTATCCTTGTTAAGTACGGCCCACTCGGAGTTGCTGGTATTTTGACGCGAAAAATTATTCGCGTAAAAGTTGTGTTTCAGCCTTTCCAGTTCTTCTTCTGTTTCCGCGATAGGAGATAAGTAATTTGTTAATGGGTTTTCAGAAAACCCGGTTGCGATTTCATATAGATAATTCTTATCCATCCTTTTCACGCTCTCTCATTTCTCGCATAAACAGGACCGTCGGGCAAATCTCTCGTCATTTTGCTGTCGCGATTGAGGAAACCGTCCTCAATCCAGCGTTTGGATTGCTCAACCAGCTGGTCGCTTATTTTCAGCACCAAACCGTTTTTTTCGAGCAGACTCTGCAGCTTTCCGATCAGGACAGATTTGTCTTGCGCGAAGATAGACGCGGCGCTTCCCGCCGCCTGCCCGGTCAGCGCGCAGACCGGGATCACACGCGTGATCTCCCATCCGCTGCCATTTGCGGAGGAGATAATCCGGCCCGCCGCGAAAATATTCCGGATCGTCCCGACGATGAGCGAACCGAAGGGTATCTCATATACCGGTTCAGGGATGTTCCAGATGCCTGTGGTTCCGATACTGTCCCCGTAATGCTTGCCGGCGTCTTCCGTTCTCAGTGTATGAACCCCTTTGATCCGGCGGGTCGTCCGGTACTGCGCCTGACTGGGGAAAGTCGTGAAGACCAGACTGGGATCGGCTTTCATCCTGTTTTTGGCGCCCTCCCGGGCAGTTATAATAAACTCGGTGATCTCACGCGCGTCCGTTCCCCTGAATTTCGGCGTCTCAGGCGGAAGACCCGCGCCGGAAAAGCTGCCGATCGCCATGATCTTGACAAATTTCGGAGGGAAACCGGCCTGTGAAAAGATGAAGTCATTGTTGTCCGATTGGCAGTACGCCCAGAGCGTGCAGAAATTGTTCTGTTCCAAGCACGGCGCGCCCGCCTGATAAAAAACATCGGCGTCTCCGGAGGCGTCCACTACGGCTTTGCAGCGGTACGCCTGCCTGCCGGATTTGTTCTCAACGATCACAGCGGTACAGAGACCGTCCTCCATGACTACATCGCAGAAAACAGTATCCAATAGGATATCCGCCTTTGCGTCACGAACCAATTCGTCCAGCGCGACCATAAACGCCGGCGCGTTAAAAATCGTTTCGTAGCGGATTTTTGTATCCGCCTCCCAGGGGCCTCCGCGCCATTCTTCGGGCAGACTGTCATACCCGTATTTTATCGACGCGTAGAGCAGTTCTTCCGATATGCCGCTGTGTATCTTATGTCCCATGCCGTCGCATATGGGCAGATACACAACGATCAGTCCCGCGGTGGCCAATCCGCCCAGCATGGTTGTTTTCTCAATCAGAAGTGTTTTTGCGCCATTCCGCGTGGCCGCCAGCGCGGCGGCGACGCCCGCGACGCCGCCGCCCACCACGATAACGTCATAATCGCCGCGGACTTGCGTCTCTATTTTTTCGCGAATGTATTCCATAGCTGCCCATCCTCCATCCGAATGACTGCCGAACTGAGCTCAGTCTTTTTTGTAAACGACGATATAGCCCTCGTCTCCGTTAACAAAGACCGTGTCGCCGGTTTCGATAACGGTGGTCGGATCAATTTCCGTATCAGACACAGAGGGTACGCGCGCCAGACTTGCGCAGGTCGCGGAAAGAGCGTTGGACTTGTGGTGGACAAAAGCCCCCGCGATATTGGCTCCCTGGCCGTATGCCGTAAATCCGCCGGAACCGCGGGCGTATGTATAAACAAGTATTTTACCTTTGTAGGGGATCCCGTACAAAGGATGATTGCGCTCCGTAACGAAGCCTCCCGCCGGGCTGCAGTTTGTGAATCCCTCAAGCGGGCCAGGGGAGACGAGGGCCTCTCCTGTTATCTGTCCGCCGAATTCCTTACGGCCGTTAATACGAATTTCTTTCATAGCATTTACCTCCAGTCCCCGCGCCATTTGCCCGTCAGCGCAGCCTGAACGCAGTCCTCCTTGGAACCGTAGCACACATGCAGAGGCTTTTCCGGAGTAGAGAATCTGCCCGTGATATAGTAAGACTGTTTCGCGGAATCCATCGCCACGGTCCGGATGCCTTCGGGCATACCCATTGCGGCGGGACATGTGCCTGTCAGAAGCGTCGCGCCGGCGTCTTCAAATATTTTGAGGAAGCCCTGCGACTTCGCGAGATCGTACAGCCAGGGAGAAGTCATAATCCACATACGAACCTTAACCTTCTTCCCTTCCAGCAGCTGCGACACACGCCAAAGATCCACGATGTTGTAATGCGGACAGCCCAGGAAGACAAAATCCACCTCGTCAGCCGGGAGATAGTTGATCTTCTCGTATGCCTGCCGCAGTTCTGTCTCTCCAAGTACGAAGGTTTTCCGCGGCTGTTTTCCGCTAAGGGCAAATTCCACTGTCGGCGCTTCGGGCGTCACGCCCGGGATATGATACATCGGAACGGATCCGCCGGTGTTCAGCGCCGCGTTAAATTTAACAAGTTTTGATGTGCTGGCGGAAACCGTGCCTGTGACCGCGGGCACAGCCAACTCGGCCAGCTCGCCGATCGCAAAGCCGTAAACATCCCATTCCAGTTCTGACTGAATAGGCCGACCGGCTTTGATCAATACCGTGGCGCGCCGGTTTTCGGTGATATGCATTCCGTAATAGGGCGCTTTGCCCAGAAAACAGCTGGCAAACGAACCGTCCAGATTGACCCGCCCGCCGAGAACCGCGTTGCAATAAGGAACGGCCGAACTCTCGGTCCAGGAACAGTGCTGGCCTACTGTGGGCCAGAAAGTGGATGTAAGATAATTCGCGCATGAATGTGACGTAAAAACGCCCATTTTCCGATAAAGAGACATATATTCCTCGCCGCGCAGTTTTTCATTGTACGCCGGATCCTCATGCTGAGGTATTCCGCATTTTTCCCAACCGTGAAACGGCACCTGGGGTATCGGAACCTTATTCGAGCAGGTCGGAATCTTGAACTTCGCGCCGGATTCCGCCAGATCGCGGAGCGCCTCCAGCGGGAAACCGAATTTTCCCCGCCCTCCCGCCACATGCGTAAAATCTCCCGTGCCATCGAGATCCACCAGACGTTCCGCTCCGGCTATCTCCGCCAAATCCACCAACTGTTCCATACACTTTTGCCGCACCACCCCCTCTTCACCCTGCAGCATTCTTTTTTCTTCATCGGTCAGATACATAATCCCACTCCTTACATTCTGATTTCGTTTCGAGAAATAATATCGTTCTGCATATCGCGGTCGAGTTCTATGAAGTAGGCGGAGTAGCCCGCTATGCGCACCACGAGGTTGCGGTATTCCTGGGGATTTTTCTGCGCGGCGCGCATCGTTTCGGTGTCGACTATGTTGTACTGGCATTCAAGACCGCCGCTCTCAAAGTAGGTTCTTGTCATATCGCGGAGTTTGGCAATCCCGTCTTCTCTCGATAGGACAGATGGATGTATGCGGATGTTCAGCGCCATTCCGTCCATGAAACGGGAGTGATCCCAACAACAGGAGGATGTGAAGATTGCGGTAGGACCGTTTTTGTCGCGTCCCTGCGCGGGAGAAATAGCATCGGCTATGGGTTCGCCGGTCTTGCGCCCGTCGGGCGTCGCCCAGGTGACCCAGCCCTGCGCTACGTGGTCGGCAGCGCCGTACATGCCGCCTTTATAGACTTTGGATCGCTGCGATGAACACTCGGAACACTGCTTGTAATATGTGTCGACCACCCATTTGAGCTCCGCGTCGGCGTAGGGATCGGCATTCCCGTAATGCGGGACCTCGGAGAGTATCTGCTGGCGCAGCGGTTCATAGCCCTCCCAGTTTGCCATGACGGCGTCATAGAGTTCGCGGGTGGTACAGAGTTTCTTGTCAAAGCACATATACTTAATGGCCGTGAGGCTGTCGGCGATTGTCGCCAGACCTGTGGCCGTTCCGCCATAGGAGTTGTATTTGCAGCCGCCCGCCGCGCAATCAACGCCTTTTTCCATGCAGCCTTCCATTGAGATGGACAGATTTGCGAAGGGTTGGTTATAGGGCATCATGTACTCGGCATAGTTGTTGAGAGTGATGTACCACTTAAAAAGGTAGTTGGAGAGCTTCTCATAAGCGTCTCTCACTTCTTGATAACTCTGCATCTCATAGAGATAACCGGAGTGGAGGGGGGACTGTTTGCCCGCAAGCGGGTTTATCCCGTCGTTTATCGCCATTGTCATGACAATCCCGTAGTATATACCGGCGTGCGCCGCGCCGACGCCGTCTCCCGCGGGATAGTCATTGCCGGAACCGACAATCTCCTGGCAGCCTATGATGGAATAGTCGCGCGCATCCTCAAGTGAGAAGCCAAGTTCGCGCATGGCGCCGGGAATAATGACGTCGTCGTTCTGAAAGAGTGGCAGTCCGCCTACAAGGCGCGAGGTCTCAAGCGCGCAATTCCAAAGTTCATCCGGAGTATCTTTCGTTATGCGCAGGGAAATCGTGGGATCGTGCAATTTGAGACGCCCCACTGTTTCGAGTACCATATATGTGAGAGGATTAACGGCGCACTCGCCGGTTTCCGGAACGCAGCCGCCTATGGTTGTGTGTTGGTACGTGTTGCCGATGCCCGAAACTTTTGACATGGATCCGAGGTCGCCCTGGTAGAACGTGTTGGCCTTGAGAAAGAACGCGTCCACGAGTTCCTGTGCCTCGTCGATGGTGAGAACGCCTTCGTCGAGGTCTTTTTTGAGATAGGGCCACGTGTACTGGTCAAAGCGCCCGAGAGACGCGCCGGGGAAGCTGTTGTCCAGGTCGAGGTACAGCTTGTAAAGCAGCGTGGCCTGACAGGCTTCCCAGAAATTGCGGCAAGGGTTAACCGATATCCAATTGAGACTGTCGGCCATCTTCTCAAGCTCCGCCTTTCTTCCGGGATTTTTTTCGGTTTCCGCTTTCTCAGAGGCGAGTTCCGCATAGCGGCGGATAAGCGTCGTGGCGGCGTCACAGGCAATGGCTGCCGACTTATAGAACATATATTTCGATATATCGCCGCCCATAATGTTGCCCTGGCGCGCGTCCATGTAGTCCTGCGCCTGTTTGCGTATGGCGCCGTAACCTACATTTATTATCTTTTGGTAGCCTGGCGTAAGATGTCCCGGAGGCACGAGGGTTCCTGGCCGACCGGCGCGGCCAAAGTCGCTGGCCATAAGGTCGATGTATTCCTGAGCCCCATCCGGCAGCCAGAAGTCTTTGCGGTAGCTGAATTCCGCCATTTTTGGAGCGTACACGCGCATGGTGTTGATGTCCTCCTGCGATATACACAGCCGCAGTTCTTGCCCCTCGGGGTTATGCCAGAGCCCGTCGCCTTTAAGCGTCCATTCCTTCTCTATATCTACCAACATCGGCCATACGGCGCCGCTCTGTCCGCAGAACGCCTTGCCCTTATTGCCGACAAACCAGTCGTCGTCCTCAATGCGGAGTGTAATTCTTTCATAGACGTATTTTGTGATCAGCGGTCTGCGAATAATCGGCACTATGCCTTTGTATTTCATGTTGGCCTCATATTGGATAACGGTCCTCTCGGAGTCTCCCTGAATCGTCCTGTCGCGTACTTTTTGTCTGAATTTCCACACACGGTCTGTATACGGCCTGAATTTGTACATTTTATATCCCCCCTTCATTACTTAGAAACGCCGGTTTAACAAGGGCTTTGAGTATTCCTTTACGTACCGTATATAGAATTTTTTCCAGAAACCTATACTATTCTGGAAAATTAATTTCGTGATTTTATATCCATTTTAAGGGATTTATGACGCAAAAAACCGCGGATTTCGCAATCCGCGGCGCCCGAAAATTACATAAATTGGTTTTCCAGAAAGGTATAGGTTTTCGGAATCCTTAATCAATTGATGCAAGTTTACCACTTTCTGAATTTACAGTCAAGAAATTAATCTTTGATCTCTAATCCTCAAATTTCCGCAAGCCTTGGCTTTCCATCCACTGATCCAGCTGTTCCAGCATCCGTTTTTCGTCAAAGTCGGTGTTGTCCCCGCCCTGATTGCCCTCGTAGTGATACACATTCACGCCGGCTTGCCGCAAGCGCATAGCCTGTTCCTTCCGGGTAAGAGTGCAGCCCACGCCGCTGCGCCACAGAGGCAGGAGCGCCCCGTCGACCTGGTATATGTCGGCGAACTCATTGAGAGCGTAAGGGCGAAGATACTCATCCTGCTTGAAGTGGTGGGGCGCTCTGGCGTCGGCGCCGGTGATGAATCTAATGGCGTCTTCCCGGGTCAGAATCGGCATATCCCGTGAAAATATCGGCTCATATACCACGTGATCCACAGGGGTTCCATCCGCGAGCATCCGCACCGCCTTCATATTTTCGTCCACAACCGTGAAATCCCGGTCCGCTATGCTTCCATCCGGCTTCCGCTCCAGCTGCGCGAAGGTGAAATTTGTATACTGGGATCCGATGCAAACGGCGCCGTATTTCTCCATATACCGGTAATATTTCAGGAAATAGTATCCCGGAGGATGCGCCTCCATCCAGCGGTAGCGTTCCGTGCCTACGGCGGCGATATCGTTCTCGGTCCGCCATTTCACTTCATCCCGAACCAGCTTCCAGAACTCCATCACTTCATTCATGGGAAGCTTGACCAAACCGCCCAGCACATACGTGGAATAAAGCTCCTTTATGGACAGCGGCGCGGGTTTATGCGCCATGAGCGTAAATATCTCCTGCCGGTATTGCTTCACCTCGTTGCTGGTACGAATCAGTTCAAGCAATTCCTCCTCGTTTAGCTGCTGTCCCAAAACCCGTTCAAGGTCATTGATCACTCGATACAAGCAATAATTCCTGTGTTCCAACATCGGCGCTTCCCGTTTGGCGTCATAAGGACCGATATAACACGTGTAATCGCTCTGCCATTGGGGTACCGGCTTGTAATCGCGGCACTGCATACCCCGTTTGGTGTGACAGTCACACACACATGGAATCGGAATCACGAAATTTCTTTCGGCAAAAGGCGCGCCGTCCGGCTGGTATCCAATAAATTGAGAACCCCAGAACACACCGTGATACCCGCAGATTTCCCTGCCCCAGCCGCGTATGTCGCTTGCCAGGCGAAATCTCCGCGCTTCCGCCAGGTTCTTTGCCGCTATTGTGGATCCCCTGGGATTATCCTCGATGACTGTTATGGCAGGGAAGGCTTGCTGCCAGTCGACAACGAAGCTTGTGTTGCCCTGTCCGACCACCTTGTCCGGGCGGTCGGAGCTTCTTTCCCATTTGGCCCTCAGTTCCTTTGCTTTCGCCCAGTATTCCAGCGGTCTTGTTTCCCAAATTTGTCCTTTCATACTTAGTCGCATCTCCTTCACCGGATATTTTACCAAAATACGAATGGAAGCGTTCTACGCGGAGGTTTTTTCATCATTCGCGAAATGACGGGCGCCCCATTCGGCGGCAAACAGCGCCGCGCCCAAGGCTCCCGCGTATTCCGCGTCTTCCGGAACCACGGGCTCCACCCCCAAACGTTCTCTCACCCCGCGCATAAAGGCTTTGTTCTTCGTCACTCCCCCAAAGATCACCAATCGGCTCAAATTCTCCAAGGTGTTGTCCCGGATGGACACGGTCGCCCGGATCACGGCCGAGGCCGTCACCGCTTTGGCGACCTCCTCGGGCGGCGCGCCGTTATTCAAGAGATTCAGCGCGTCAAGCTCGCCGAACACAATACAGCCGTCGCTTACGGAGGGGTCTCCCGCCTTCCGGGGAGGCAATTCGCTCATCTCTTCCAGGTTCAACTCCAGCCGTCTGGCCATATTCCGCAGAAAACTCCCCACGCCCGCCGCGCATTTCTCATTGGTCACCAGCTGCAGGACGCGGCCGTTCCCGCCCAGAAGCATCACCACCGTTTCATCCGCGCCGATGTCCGCCACAGTGGTCGCTCCGGGACATAGGAATTCCGCCGCCTTCACCGCCGTCACCGGCTCAGTCAGCACATCGTCCACAATGGATTCGATGTCAAACTTCCCTTTGCCTGTGGCGAAGCGTTTCTCCACCTGTGCCTCCGTAAGCCCCGCGTCCTTTAACGCCGCCCGCATCGCCTCTTCCGCGTGCCGAAGCCGTTTGACGCCTCCCGAACGGGCTTGGGCGCGTCCGGCGACGGCGCCATCCTTCAGAATGACGACCTTTATATTCTCATATCCCATGTCAATTCCCATGGTAATCATGCAAATCCTCCTTACCGTACCGCGGATCACCGCGGCTTTAATCCTCAAGCCTCCTCAGCCCCTGGCTCTCCATCCATTGATCCATCTGCTCCAGCATCAGCTTCTCGTCCAAATCGGTGTTGTCTCCCCCCTGGTTCCCTTCGTAATGGTATACATTCACGCCGTCCCTGCGCAGCCGCATCGCCTGCTCCTTCCGGGTGAGGGTGCAGCCCACGCCGCTGCGCCAAAGCGGCAGCAGCGCGCCGTCCACTTGGTAGACGTCCGCAAACTCGTTGAGCGCGTATGGACGGAAATACTCGTCCTGTTTGAAATGATGCGGCGCTCTGCAATCCGGCCCCACGATGTAACGGATCTCATCCTCCCGGGTATTGATGCGCATCTTCGGCGAGAATATCGGCTCGTATTCCACTTTGTCCGGCTTGCTTCCGTCAGGCTGAACGATGGGCGTCATGGTCTCGTCCACATAAGTATAGGGCCGGTCGCCGATGCTTCC
>JAISDM010000073.1 GCA_031264885.1 Peptococcaceae bacterium
GGCTGGAGCCTGAGAGAACTGGGAAGGCTGAATATCCCCCAGGACGATCTGAACCTGATTTTGGGCGGCAACGCGGTGCGCATCTTCGGAATCAAAACGCCGCACACGAGATTGTTCAAGGAATATCTCGGAAGGCCCAGCTTGAATGTCTATCCTGATTACGGCAACAAAAAGAAATAAAAGGGAATTCAAACCGCGTTCTGCCGGCATAACCGGCAGAACGCGGTTTTTTTGTATACTCAGAGGCAGGCCGCCTCACCGTCATTGCGAACGGAGTGAAGCAATCCGGCGGGTCTCGCGGTCAAAACTTCCGGATTGCCGTGTCGCCGCGCTCCTCGCAAGGACGGCGGGGGTCTGGGCTGTAACTTTAGGTTTGGCGGAGGCGGTTCTTCAATTCGTAATTTGGCATGATTCAGCGAAACACACCTGCGCAGGCATGAGCGAATCCAAGTTTGCGGGCCAGACCGTCCGGAAACGCACCCTAATATTGCCGGGCTTGTCTGTCTCCCGTCATTCCGGGCTTGACCCGGAATGACAAAAATATGACGCCGGGATAACAAGATATGATTGTTTTCGGACAGTCTCGGGCGGCAGAATGCCGCCCGTCCGCCAGACGTGAATTTTCACACGACGAATTGAAGGCGCGGTTAAAAAGCTGTTGACAAGAGAAAACAGAAATGATAGTCTGTTCTCATGACAAGTTGATTTAATGGTATATACATATAAAAGTTGTATATACTCTGCCGCGGCGATCGCTGTTTAGAGGGAGGGAAGAAGATCGGGAAAAATGTTGGAATATTCAAACCGGTCGGCGTCACGGGATGTTGTGAAAAAAGCGTTAGGTGAGTGAGGTGTGCGTGGAAATGAAAGAAGGACAAGTTTGGGAGACCCGCCCGCTGGAATTTTGGGCGAAGGCCAAGGAGCTTCGCGCTTCATGGCAGGCTTCCGCCGGCGATGAGGCGCGGGTCGTGGGCCAGGGCAGCACCTATTCGGTGGACTGGGCGGAGTGTTTCCCCGCGTTAAACGTCGTGGAGGACAACCCCGGCGGTTCCATGATACAGGCCAAGGATTCGCCTTTCGCGAGGAAATGCCGCCTGGCCAGTGAAATCCGTGGCTGGGGCAGAGAAATATGCGGCTATACCAACAATTTGTGGGGATCCATGTTTCTGGGTTATGAGCAGGATGGCCGGCCCTTCCCCTTGCGCCAGTTTGTGATTCCCATGGGCGCGGAATGCGACCAGCACACCAAGCGTGGCCAGCAGTGCCGGGATTTCAGCCCTGTGCCTCAGTGGATGGAGGATCATTGCATCTATTTCGGGGAGGACGATCCGGAAAGGGATGTGCCGATCATCGAGCATAACGACTATTGCCAGTTGAGGCAGATCAACGATATCGAGCGGATATTCGGGCAAAAATTCAACGACGAGAAGTTGAGCGATATGATCAAAGCCAGCGAGATCATTGTGGAATACGCCAGAGATATTCAGGTGTTGATCGGAACCACCAAGCCCGCTCCGCTGTCGGCCAAGGATCTGTATTCGGTTTATACCATCGGTCACTTAACCAAGGTGGATCCTCAGGAGACCGTGAATTTCTGGAAGATGGTCCGGGATGAAGTGGAATGGCGGGCAAAGAATCATATCGCCGCGCTGGGTACGGAACGGTTCCGCTGGATCGAGGCGCATCCTCCTTCCTGGCATTTTTTGAAATATTACCGTTACATGGAAAAATACGGGGCCGTTTGTGTGGGTTCTCAATATTTGCAGCAAAATTGCGAGTTGCTGGAGTATAAGCCGGACGGCGGCATAGACCGCCGCGCAGCTCCCAAATATCCGGCGGATACGCCCATCAAGACCAGAGAGGACGCCATTCGCGTCATGGTCGGCCCGGACGCGCGAACGCCCAGGGCATGGAAGTCGGATGAATATATCCGCCGGGACTCCATTGTGGAGTTTGCCAAAATCATGCAGGCGGACGGAGCGTTATTGCCTTTGTGGCGCAGCGGGGTGGGCTGCACCCTCACGCGCAAGGAACAGGCGATGCGGCTGAGAAACGAGCTTGGCTTAAGCGTCATTTATTATGAGGGCAGTCAGCCCGGAGACCGTACCGATTTGGATGAATTGCGGTTTCTGGATCATTTGGATACATGGATGGAAAGCCTGGGCTTTGAAAAACTGGAGGATTAGGAGGCGTCAGCTATGATTACGGCCGGAATTGATATAGGCGTCGAGCATATCAAGGTCATTATATTGAAGGACCGGCAAATAGCCGGCAGGGCGAAGGGTTCCTCCGGCGGCGCGGACCGGGGCGGCATGGTCGAACAGGCTTATCAGGCCGCGCTACGGGACGCGGGCGCCACCAGAGCGGATGTGGTCAAAATAGCGGCCACCGGCAAGGGGAAGCATAACGCGGCCATTGCCGATGTTCTCATATCGGAGCAGGTCGCGGCCGCCAAAGCGGCGCGGTTCCTCTATCCCGGCGCGACCTGTGTGGTATCCGCGGGCGCGGATGAAATCATGGCGGCCGTCCTCGGCGAAAAAAACCGGATTAACGAATACACCTTCAATCAAAAATGCGCCGCCGGCTTGGGTTTGTTCCTGGAATCCATGGCCCGGCGGCTGGGTATGAGCCTGGAGGATATGAGCCGCCTGGGCGCGCCCAAAGAAGCCGCGGTCAACGAGGGCTGCGTGGTGATGGCCGAGCTTGACGCGCTGAGTCTGCTGAACCACGGCGTATCCAGGGAGGAAGTGGGCGGCGCCGTTATCAGCGCGGCGGCGGTTCGAGCCGCCTCGGTGATCCACGATATTACGAAGCCGGCTAAGGATTGCGTAGTGCTGGTAGGGGGCTTGGCCAGGAACGCCGCCTTTGTCAGAGCGTTGAAGGCCATATCAGGCATTGAGTTTCTCATTCCCGGCGAGGCGGAATACGCGGGAGCTTTGGGCGCCGCGCTGCCGGTCGCGGAGACGGCTTAAAGCGATGACACAGGGCGACAGGCGCGCTTCTTTTTTAAGGGTCAAGCTGCCGGTTTACTGTCTGTCCTTCAACAGTATGGATCACTTTGTGCTGGCGGTGTCCATGAACGGCTTGATTCGGTCGTTCCCCGGCGTGAGCGAGACCGCCCTGATGTACTTGCTGACCGTCGGCACATTGGCGGCGGTGGCCGGCAGCTTTGTTTTCTCCTTTTTGTCGGCCAGATATACGAAAAAAAACCTGTCGGTTATATCGCTGATTGTGGGATGCGGCTGTGCGCTGTTGTACCTGCTGTTCCCGAAGCGTCTGCCCATATTATTCGCGGCCGGCGCCGGCCAGGGTTTGGTCTCCGGCGCCATTGCCACGGCGTTCCCTTTGCTGGTGAACGCTCATGTGGCCGCCGGAGAGCGCGGCAAGGTCATGGGAACCGGTTCGGGCATGATCCAGTTCGGACGCTTAACGACGTTCCTCCTGGCCGGTTTTTTGGCCAATATTCAATGGAATCTTGTGTATCTCGTTTACGGCTTTATGCTGGCGGCCTTGTTAATGATCATTTTTCTTCTGCCTCAGGACGTTTTGCCCCAAAAGAGCGAGATCGGCGCGAAGGATACGGGCGAGCGGCCGAACCCCTGGCTTAAGGCGGCCAAAAGCGCCGGCATATGGCGATTGACCATGACCACCAATTATGAGGAACGGGGCGTTCTCGCTTCCTGGCGCCAAACGACGGCCAACATATTCGTGCTGGCTATGAGCGCTACCTTTCTGCCTATGGTTCTGGCCATCGGCGGCGGCGATCAGGCAAAGGGCTTTACCCCCACGGCAGGCATTTACCTTCTCATTTCCATACCGTTTTTCCTGATTTGTTTCTCCGGCGTTAAGGAGCGCGTGATTCCCCCGTCCTCCGCTGAAAAAATCCCGCTGAGGGAATCCTTCAAGTGCCTGAAGGGCAATATTCCGGCCATTATGCTGTGCGCCGTCTATTTCATATGGGGCTTCTCGGGCGCCTTCATCTCCAGCGGTCTCATGTATTTCTGGAGTTACGTCGCCGGCAATGTGGAGCATTTCTCGTCGAATATGTCTTTCATGATGGCGGGCGGCATGGTGGCGGGCGTGGCCATCGGCTTGATGGTGAAGGTCGTTAAGAATAAAAGGAACATTGGGATGTTCAGCTGGATCATCGCCGCGGCCACGCACATCCTTAAATTCTTCATTCCGGTAGCCGATCCGTCTACCTGGTGGATGTTTGACGCGCTTACCTTCATCAACGGCGTCTTCGGTCAATTAGGCTTTATCTGCGTCATCGCCATGGTTCCCGATATTACCGAATACACTCAGCTCAAACACGGGCTTCGGGCGAGCGGCTTCATCTTCGCCTGCATCAACTTCATGAACAAGCTGGGGACATCCATAGCGCAGGGGATTTTCAGCTGGGTTCTCGCGGCTCAGAATTATACGCCCGGCGAGGCGCAGCCACAGAACATCGTGACCACCATATCCGCGTTTCTCACCATCATTCCCGGACTTGTAACGCTGTTGGGCGTCGTGAGCTTTTTCTTCTACAAGCTCAACAGGAGTACCCACGAATCGGCCCTCAACGAACTGGGCATACGCTAGGCGGCGGCGATCGGGGGCGGCGTGGGGCCGCAAGTCAACGCATTCGTAGGGGCGGCATTCTGCCGCCCGCCTTCGATGGACAGAGCAACCGGGTTTGAGACCGGGTTTAAGGGAGGAAAGCATGACTGCTGAATCATTGCAAAAAGAGAGAATTCAAAATCTCATCGATGCCGCAAGCTTCAAAGAGCCTAAAAAAATACCTGTCGGGGCGGAGATCCTGTCCTGGCCGTTTTCATACGCCGGCGTAAAGTATTCGGATGTCATGGACGACGCGGCGAAAACCGCGCGGGCTTACGTCAAATTTCTTGACGACATCGAATTGGATTTCCTGTGGGGCGGCATGGTGACGACGGCCGTCAAAGCGCTGAAGGCGATGGACTGCAACTGCTTTGATTTGGGAAACGACGGCACGACGATCATACATAGGCAGCCCGAAGTCGAATTTATGACGACCGAGGAATACCCGGAGCTTATAGCGGACATGAACGCGTTCAAGCAGAAGCTCATACGCCGGCGCTGCAAGGCGCTCCAGCTGCCGCAGGAGCAAGCCTATGAGTGTGTGCTGCGGGCGCTCAGGGAGATCCGGCCATGGGTCGAGGCAAACGCTATGATCGACAAATATATTTTTGGGGAGAAAGGCGTCGCTCCGCTAACGGGAGGCCCCATTCTATTTCTGGGGCCGCTGACCGTGCTTTTTGATAAATTCCGAGGCATCCGCGATACGCTGATTGATCTGAGACGGCGGCCGGAGACCGTGCGGCAGGCTTGTGACGTGATTTTGGACGACCGGAAAAATATCCTTTCGGCCTTTGATCCGAAGGACTTCTCGTATCCACATCCGTTTGCCTCCACTGTATATCACGTCGAATGCTTCCTGTCGCCCGCTCAGTTTGACGAATACTATTTCAGGCATTTTAAAGAAGTGTGCCTGCCCTACATGGAAGCGGGGGCGAAGTTCTTCCTCAAGGGCGAGGGCTCGTTCATCCACACGCTGGATCGCTTCCGGCAGCTTCCCAAGGGTTCCGTCGTCTTCATGCTGGATGAGGACGACCCCTTCGAGGTGTACAAGGCCATCGGAGACTGGCAGACGGTCGCCACCGGCATTACCGCGGATCTTTTGAAAATGGGCTCCAAAGAAGAATGTGTGGACTTCGTGAAGCGGAGTTTCGACACCTTCGCCCCGGGAGGCGGGTTCATCTTCATGCAGAACAAGCCGCTGCTGTGCGCGAACGACGCGAAAGCGGAGAATATTCTGGCTGTCTATGAAACGGCTAACGAATTGAGCTTAAAAAGGTAACGGAGGCGACCGCGATGAATGAAAATGACGCGAATAAGGACTATGACTATACCTTGGAGGAACTGCTGGAGCGGGCGAAAAAAGACGAGAGCTGGGAGCCCGACGAGAAGAAAAGGGAACAGCTTGTACGGGAGTTGGAGAGAACCCTGAATTATCTTTGAAAATTCAAAGGAGCAAAGCGTATGGCGGATATGAATTTACTAAAGCGGGCGATGGGAGATCTTGAGGAAGACGCCGTTCTGAGGATCGTCAAGGAGGTCGCCGGAAGCGGCGGCGGCGAGGCCGGCGCGGCGATGGAAGCCTGCCAGGATGGCATGAAGATGGTCGGCGACCGCTTTGAGGCGGGCGAATACTTCATAGGCGATTTGATCTTCGCGGGGGAGATCATGATCAACGCGCTGGAGATCATCAAGCCCTTCTTAAGCGCCGGTGATTCCGGCGGAAAAGGGAAAATGATCCTCTGTACCGTGCAGGGGGACTTGCACGACATCGGCAAGAACATCGTCAAAAGCATGCTCGAAGCCGCGGGCTTCGATGTGCTTGATTTGGGCATCGACGTGTCGCCGGAAACGGTGCTGGAAACCGCGAAGGCCGAAGGCGTCAGGATCATCGCTCTCTCCGGCGTACTCACCCTGGCGTTGGACGCCATGAAAGACGTGGTGGATATTTTTAAGAGCGCGGGATTGCGCGACAGTGTAAAAATCATCATCGGCGGCAATCCGGTAACCAAGGAGGCTTGCGCCAAGCTCGGCGCGGACGAGTGGGCTCACAGCCCGCAGAAGACCGTCAACGTCTGCTCGGCCTGGGCCGCGGGCGCTTAAGGATGAGAGGAGTCAAGTCCATAGGTTGAGCCAGTTTTTCGGAATTGCGCGTTTAGGAAGATTGAATGGTTTTAAGATTGTGAAAGGACAGTGGAATGATGCCGTCCATGACGACGAACTATAAAGCTCGCGGCAGTCTCACCGCCTTTAGGCAGACTGCAGGCAGTGTAACCATGGTATTTATTACTGCTACGTTCCTGCCTTTGGTAGCAAGGATCGGCAAAGGGAACGACGCTGCGGGCTATTTCTGGACAATCGCCATTTTTTTTGCGATCACTGTCCCGCTTTTTATAATTTGCGTTTTCGGTACCAAGGAACGGGTTATTCCTCCGGCGGAAACTGCAAAAGTGCCTATCAAAGAGTCTTTCAAATGTTTTAAGGGTAACGTCCCCGCGATTCTATTGGCCGTCGCTTATTTCACATGGGGTCTTGGCGGCGGCATCAGCGGTTCGGCCCGTATGTATTTTTGCACCTATGTTGTCGGCAGTTCCAGCTACTTCACGGTGAACATGACGTTCATGTCCTTTGGCGGCGCTTTGGGTGGCGTTATTCTAGGTCTGTTGAATAGGAGAAATAAATCATAGGCGGCGCTTAGTCAAAGCAACCCATTCTTCCCGGAACAAAAATTCGAGAATCCATTGTTTTGAAATTGTCGCTAATGAGGGGTTTGAACTCCATTTGCGCCAGGATGTCTTTTTCCAAATCGGCGCCTGGCGCAATTTCTGTGAGCGTCAATCCGCCCTCCGTCAGTTCAAACACGGCGCGTTCCGTACATACAACCACCTTTGCGCCGCGTTTTTGCGCCATGGGCCCGTTAAAGGTAATCTGATCCACTTTGTGAACGAATTTAGGGATTTTTCCCTCCTGCACAATGGTCAGCTTGCCGCCGACAAAGGATGTATTCAGTCCCTTTGCGTTGAAATATGTACAGAATACAACCTTTCTGCTGGATTGACTGATATCTATGAAGCCGCCTTGTCCGGCGGTCACCCCGTCAAACTTACTGGCGTTCACATTCCCAACGCAGTCAATTTGGGCTATGCCAAGGAAGGTAATATCCAACCCACCGCCATGATAAAAATCAAACATCGACGGATGCGCCAGAAACGCGCTGGGATTGACACTGGCGGGAAAATACGGGAATGCCTGAGGCGTACCGCCAACGGCGCCTAACTCCACCGTAAAGGTAATCTCTTTCACAATTCCTTCAATGGCGGCAGCCGACCCGACGCCGGCGCCGAGTCCCGCGCCTAAATTCACAACCGCGCCTGGGAAAATCTCATAGACGCCCCTTCTGCATATGATGTCGCTCCCTTCTAATACGGGTTTCTCCTCCGCAAACGCGGCCTGACCGGGCGCTTTTAGTTCTCCGCTGAAGCTAGGGTTATAAAATGAACCCAGGGTTTGCTTATGATAGGTTTCAGGATCTTCGCAGACCACGATTGCATCCACCAGTTCGCCGGGGATGATTATATCCTTTGCCTTCAAGCTTCCGCCCACAGCCAAATGCTTTACCTGCACGACGACCTTGCCTCGGGTCGCTTTCGCCGCAAGGGCGGTTTCCAAAATTTCAAGCTTCATCGCTTCTTCTTCAATCGTCACATTGCCGAATTCATCCGCTGTTGTTCCTCTGATCAAACTGACGTTAATGGGGAAACTCTTATAAAACAGCCATTCTTCCCCATCAATTTCCATAGTTCTGACGATATCCTCTTTTGCGGAATCGTTGATTTTGCCGCCTTCCTGCCGTGGATCAATATAGGTGCCCATTCCGATTTTTGTGAGTAAACCTGGTTGTTTTGCGCCGCTGCTGCGATACAATTGCTGTAAGACCCCTTGTGGCAGCACGTAACCCTCCACTTCGTTGTTAGCGGCCATTTTTAACAATTCAGGAGCGGTTTTTGGATGAGAGGCAATGAAACGTTTCAAGAACCCGGGATGAGCAAAATGGTTGGTTTCCTGACCGCAGCCGGAAAGGATGGTCAAACTGCCTGGGGATTTTCTTGCCAGATAACGTTTTTCCAGATGATCTATTATATATTCCGGCCAGCCTATTTTGCTGACGGCGGACAATGCCACCAGATCCCCATCCTTGATCAAATCCAGCGCGTCCGATACATTCATTACCTTGGACTTCATTCACAAAAGCCTCCTTTTTGATTCCGGCGACAGCGCCGCCGGAAAACACTTAGGCAACGTTACTAAAATAAACTTGACATTTTGCTTATTCTTGACATACCACTGTGAGTAAGTTCGCGAATTCGCGTTTTGTCAGAGGGAAAATTCCCACGTAAAACTTGTCAATTTTATTTTAGTAACGATGTGTCGATAATATATTACATTATGTCACCAATTGAGTCAAGTGATTAACTTATACTTATCATTTTTAACAAAGTTTGTCAATAGATGAGCATGATATTGAAGTTAGGATGGTAAAGGAGAGGTTGCAACATGAATAAGGGACAAATCTGGGAGACCCGTCCTCTGGAGTTTTGGGACAAAGCAAAGGAGCTTCGCGCACAATGGCAGGCCGCCGCCGGCGAAGAAAGCAAGATCATCGGCCAGGGCAACTGTTATCCTTATCTCATCGACTGGGCGGCCTGTTTCCCCGGGATCACGCCTTTGGAAGACAATCCCGGGGGGTCCATGATTCAAGCCAAAGACTCGCCCTATGCGCGGAAATGCCGCATGGCGTCGGAGATCAGGGGCTGGGGAAGGGAGATATGCGGCTATATCAACAACCTGTGGGGATCCATGTTCTTGGGTTATGAGATGGACGGCAGCCCCTTTCCGCCGCGCCAATTCGTCATACCCATGCCCTGCGAATGCGATCAGCACGCCAAACGAGGCCAGCAGGTCAGGGACTTCGACCCTGTGCCTCAATGGATGGGGGATCAGCCCATTTATTTCGGCGAACAGGATCCGGCCAGAGACGAGCCCCTGCGCGAACATAAGGTTTACAGCGTTTTGCGGCAAATCAACGATTTGGAACGTATCTTCGATCAAAAATTCAATGATGAGAAGCTGAGCGATATGATCCGGGCCAGCAACGCCTTCCGGGAATGTGTGCGGGATCTCTCCTTGCTGATGGCCACATCCAAGCCCACGCCTCTTTCCATCAAGGATATGTATTCTATTTATACCATCGGCGGACTGACGAAGGTAGATCCGGAGGAAACGGTGAGATTCTGGAAGTCGGTTCGGGATGAGGTGGAATGGCGGGCCAGGAACCGGATCGCGGCGGTAGGCAATGAACGCTTCCGCTGGATTGAGGCGCATCCCCCGTCCTGGCATTATCTGAAATATTATCGCTATATGGAGCAGTACGGCGCCGTCTGCATGGGTTCTATTTATTCCCATATGATGGGGGGCATTCTGGAATATAAACCTGACGGAAGCATCGACCGCCGCGACGCTCCGGTTTATGCCCCGGACACGCCGGTCAAGACCCGCGAAGACGGCATCCGTGTTCTGGTCGGCCCGGATCCCAGGGAACCGCAGAGCTTCAAGTCGGACGAATATCTTCGCCGGGACTCCATTGTGGAGTTTGCCGGAATCATGCAGGCCGACGGGGCGCTGCTGCCGCTGTGGCGCTGCGGCGTAGGCTGTACCCTTACACGCAAGGAACAGGCCATGCGCTTGAGAGAAGCCGGTTTGAGCGTCATTCATTATGAAGGCAGCCAGCCGGGCGACCGCACCGATATGGACGAGACGCGTTTCCTGGATCAGCTGGACACATGGATGGAAAGCCTGGGCTTAGAAAAACTGGAGTTGCGTTGAGTCACGTTAATGAAAGATTGCCGGCGCTGATGTCGCGCATGTAGCTAAACAATATTTCGCAGAGATAATTGACTTTTTTCTCTTTTTTTCGGATCAGGCCCAGCTTAAACGGTAAGACACCGGGCTGTAAGGGCACATGAGTGATCTCCTCATTGTTCAGCGGATTGAAGACAGCGAGGAAGCTTTTGCTCATAAAAGCGATGCAGTTACACTCCTTGATGATGCTGTAGACGAGGCTGAGATCGCTTGTGATGTAAGATATTTTTGGCTGAAAACCCGCGCTTTTGCACTGATCTATGATGATCTGATACCATCTGAAATCCTCTTGGGGGACGATAAAATCCTCGTCCGCGAGATCCGCGAAGCTCAGCATGTCCCGTGAAGACAGGGGATTGTCCCGATGCATGATCACCATCACCTGATCCTCAAAGAGGGGACTCCATTCCATGGATTTGGCGCCGCGAGGCTCCATAACGCAGGCCAGATCCAGTGTGTCGCCGGATATGGCGGCTTCGCAGACGAGATCGTTCATTTCCGTGATTTGAAGTTTTATATGTGGATAAAGCGCGTTGAACTCTGAAAGAAGCCGCGGAACGAAATATGGAACCGCGGCGGGCGTCAATCCGATTCTGACCGTGCCGTTGACCTGCCTGGCGACGGCTTGAATTTTCGTTTTCAGTTCATCCGCGCAGCTGAGCAAATGATCCACATCTTTCTTGAAAGACGCGGAAATCTCAGTGGGCTCCACGCCGTTTTTGCGGCGCAAAAACAAAATGACCCCCAGCTCTTTTTCGAGCTTGTCGATAGAAAGGCTGAGCCCCTGCTGGGTGATGGAAAGCGCCTTTGCCGCGCCCGAAAAGCTGCCCGTTTCATAGGCTTGTTTATAATATCTAAGCTGCTTGAGTTCCATGGTTATGACATTCCTTTCACGATTGCCGCCGGCGCGTTAATATGTGGATGGATTGCAACTATTATAGCGTATCCGCGTCAATGGATCAAGGGGCGCGTTCGCGGCGGTTCGCAATTCGCGGTTTGATACGCATACGGTTATTCTGAAAGCAAAAAATCAATGATGTTTTGGAACCGTATGCCTTCGTGATCCGTAATATAAGTCTTATCCATTGACAGCACGAATTTCTCGTAATTGTCATGGATCGCGGTGAGCGGCGCGATCTCACGGGTCTTGACACGCTCGTCCATCATGCTCAAGGTTACCTGATAGTATTTTCTGGTATCCTGCCGGATGGCGAGGAAATCCACTTCGCTGTCATACCACTTGCCGATAAAAACCTGATACCCCCGGCGCAGCAGCTCAAAGTACACCACCGTTTCCAACACATGCCCGATATCGCCGTCCGAGTAACCCATCAGCGCGTTGCGGATTCCGGTATCGGCGACGTAGAATTTGGACAGCGTCTTGAGCTGCTCCTTGCCCTTGATATCAAACCGGCGCGCCTGATAGACAATATATGCCTTCTCCAGCGTATCGAGATAGGAGGCGACGGTAGAGGATTTTACGGATTCTCCTTTTTCCTGCGAACTCAGGAACCCGCTTATTTTATTGGAGGAGATGATATTGCCGGTATTACTGATGACATAGCGCATGATTTTCTCAAGCAGAGCGATATCCTTGCTTTTGCTTCGCGCTACGATATCCTTGACGACGACCGTATTGTAAATCCCCAGCAGAAACTCGTTGATCGTGGAATCCTCCTGCGGCAGCGTTGTCACCGCCGGCAAGCATCCGTATTTCAAATACTGGCGAAATTTGTCGTCCGCGCTCCACTCGGCCGGAAGATGGTCAAACAGCAAAAATTCCTTGAAGGACAGCGGCAGCATCCGGATCTCAACATAACGCCCGGAGAGCAGCGTGGATATATCTGAAGACAGCATATACGCGTTTGAGCCGGTAATGTAGATGTCCACATCAATATCCGGTTCCACGTTCAAGCTGTTGATCGCCTTCTCCCAATGGACGACCTGCTGCACCTCGTCGAGCAGGACATAACACTTTCCGGCGGCGGGAATCCTGTCTCGCACCAAATTGTAGAAGCGGCGATAGTCGCGGATATCGTCATATGCCATCAACTCGAAATTGATGTCGATGACGTAGTCGGCGCTGACGCCGCTTTGCAGCAACTCCTGCTTAAACAGCTGCAGCAGCGTTGACTTCCCGCAGCGGCGAAGACCCGTGATAACCTTGATCAGTTTGTTATCCTTATACGCTTTCAATCGCCGCATGTATTGCTCCCGTGGAACCATAGAAATCACCTCAGCTCATAGTATATGGCAAAAACTCAAAAATATCAATAGTTTTTCCCTTGCAAGGGAAAAAGTTTAATTTGATTTTGCAACTGTGACCGGCCGCTGATGACGATGCTCCCTAACGATACGCCAAAGGTCTGGCCGACCGTTCGTGTGGCCGCCGCCATTCCGGAGGCGCGCCGGTTTGGTCCGGAGGCACGGAATGCGTATTCCGGCAATAAACGCGAACAGAAACAACGTTCGTCAGTATAATTCAAATGTCAGTTGAAAATCTCAAAAACTCAAGCGCAAAGTTATTGTTTTCGGTTGAATTTGACGATATACTGTCTCCGAGGCGGTGATTATCGTGAGAGAAATATTAGCCGACAATATATCCCGATACAGAAAAGACCTGGGCATGACACAAGAGATGTTAGCCGACAAATTGGGAATAACCTTTCAGGCGGTCAGCAAATGGGAAACGGGACAGTCTGTACCGGAGACGGTATTGCTGCCCGCGCTTGCGCGAATGCTCAATATCAGCGTCGATAAACTATTGGGATATTCGGCTTTCGGCGGCAATGTTTCCTATTATGAGGACGACTATCGGAAAGAAGAGTATTTCTGGGGTGTTCAGCCATCTCAAATGTGCTTAAAAGTCTTGGAATTGCTGCCGCCGGTTCGTCCGTTAAAGCTTCTCGACATCGGATGCGGCGAGGGCAAGGACGCCGTGTTTTTTGCGCGTTGCGGCTTCGACGTAAGCGCGTTTGATATTTCAGAAGCAGGTCTGGAAAAAACGAAGCGGCTCGCGGAAAAAGCGCGTGTTCATGTACGTGCGTTTCGCGCGGATTTATGGGACTTTCGGCTGGATGAAAAATATGATGTTCTGTTTTCAAGCGGCGTTTTGCATTACATAAAGCCAAAGCTGCGGGACGAGGTTATGTCCAATTATAAATCCCACATAACCGCAAACGGAATAGCGGCGTTTCATGTGTTTGTTGAAAAACCATTTATCGTTGCGCCGCCGGAAAAAGAAGAAAATTCGTTCCATTGGAAATCCGGTCAGCTTTTCACATATTTTCATGATTGGTACATTGAGCATTGCACAGAATATGTTTTTGACTGCGACTCGTCAGGGATACCGCACCGCCACGCGGCGAACCGATTGTTTGCGAGAAATTTAAAGGAAGCGTAGACGACGGATAACCCGTTTGGGTTCGAAACGCCCCGATATTAGAAAGAAACGCGAACCCAACCCGGGGGTTTATCGGTCGGCGAGGCGTTCGCGTTTGTTTTGAATTTGAGTGAAGCGGATAATAAAGGATTGGGGATTGAGATAAATCGAACTTGAAAGGACGGCAGACTATGAAATACGCATACGCGGCAATCTTCACGCCGGAAGAAACCGGCGCGTACAGCGTCCGTTTTCCCGACTTGTCCGGATGCTATACAAGCGGCGCCGATATACCGGATGCTGTGAACATGGCGCAGGACGTGCTTTGCTTAACTTTGTACGATATGGAGCAGGATAAAAAACACATCCCCGCCGCAAGTAATCCGCGCGATATTGAACTTGCGGACGGCGAGTTTATAAGCGTCGTTGCTGTGGATACAGAAACATACCGCCGCTTTTATGAGAACAAGTCTGTTAAAAAGACGCTTACCATTCCCATGTGGCTGAACGAACGCGCGGAACGGGCAAACATCAACTTTTCCGGCATTTTGCAGGAGGCGTTAAAAACGCAGCTGCATATTCAAGAATAGCAGTGCCCGCTTGAAAAAAGCGTTACAGTTGAC
>JAISDM010000154.1 GCA_031264885.1 Peptococcaceae bacterium
TCGTCGGACAAGGCGGAGGAAGGAGGCATACCCGCAGTGGTATGGCGACTGACGACAACGCAGTCCGGCGGCGAAAGGGCAAGTGAAAAATCGCAGATTATTGTTTAACGAGTCCTTAAACCTGCCGCTTTCCTGATAGCGTAACACGAGAAGGAAGGGGCGATTTAGAAATCAGACGCGAATTTCCGAAGCGCGACATCCTCCATTGCGGATGAAAGAGGGATCATGGACACAAAAGAGATCTTTGAACAGATGGCGCCACGGTACGATACGGCGGACAGAATAAAAACGGCAAAAATCATCGCCGGCGCGATTCGATCCGAGCTGACGGATACGCGCGAAAAAAGCGCGATGGATTATGGCTGCGGAACCGGACTGATCGGCTTGGAGCTGATAGATCTGTTCAAGTCAATCCTGTTTGTCGACGCGTCCGCGCGGATGATTGAACAGGTAGAGCGCAAAATCGAAAAAGCGCGCGTCAGTACGGCTCAGACGCTGTGCGGCGATTTTTGCGCGGAACCGCCTCAAGTGCGGGCGGATTATATTCTGATGGCGCAAACCCTTCTTCACGCCGGCTCGTATTCGCTGTTGTTACATCGCCTGTATGGCGCGCTGAATCAAGGCGGGCGTTTACTCATTGTTGATTTTGATAAAAATGAGAGCGTAAAATCAGACATAGTACATAACGGGTTCGTACAAGCCGAATTGACGCAAGAACTCAGACAGATGGGTTTTGCCTCCGCCGGCGCGAGGACATTCTTTCATGGCAAAAATATATTCATGAACCAAGACGCTTCGCTGTTTATACTCACCGCTGTAAAATAGCGCGGAAAGGTTCGGGAAATGAGGAAGTCAAATGTTATTTGAGTACAGTCTGTCCACACCGCGCGAGGACTTCCGCGACATCACGCCGCAGGTGCGCGAAGCTGTCGCGAAGAGCGGCGCGTCGGACGGCGCCGCCGTGGTTTATTGTCCGCACACGACAGCGGGGATCACGATCAACGAGAACGCGGATCCGGATGTTGTGCGGGATTTGCTGTTCGCGCTCGGCAAGACATTCCCCGACCGCCCGGAGTTCCGGCACGCGGAAGGCAACAGCGCGGCGCATATGAAGGCGAGCGCCGTCGGCTCAAGCGTAACGGTGATTATCGACGGCGGCAAGCTCGTCCTCGGGACATGGCAGGGCATTTACTTCTGCGAGTTTGACCCGCCGAGGACGCGGAAATTCTATGTGAAAGTGATGGGGCAGCGGTAAAAGATGGGTTTTGTGTATCGGTTGATGGATCCGACTGAATACGGCGTATTGGGAACCTTTCTCTATGAGGCGATTTTCATCCCGGAGGGCATGGATCCGCTCCCGCGGGATGTGATTTATGACCCCGCGTTTTACCATTATATCGAGGACTTTGGGAAGCAAGGCGATGTCTGATTACACCATGGTCAAACGCCTCGACGGGAAAAAGGCGGTTGCTTTCGGGCTGACGCTGGAAGAGCTTTGGCGGCTGTTCCCCATTGAGCTTGTGGCGCACAATCCCGTCTGGCGGGATTGGTACAAAGCCGAGGAAGCTTCCTTGCGCGCTCTTTTGGGCGGCGCGGTCCGGAAGATTGAGCACATAGGCAGCACAGCGATAGACGGGCTGCTCGCCAAGCCGATTGTGGACATCCTTTTGCAAATGGCTCCGGGCTGTGACGTGGTCTGGCTGAAAAAAGCCCTGACTGAAGGCGGCTGGCTGCTCATGGCGGAGCAGCGGTCGCCGGAACCGCGGCTGGACTGGAACAAAGGCTACACAGCCGCCGGATTTGCCGAGAGAGTGTACCATCTACACATCCGACAGACCGGCGATTGGGACGAGCCATACTTCCGCGACTATATCACCGCCCACCCGGAAGCGGCGGCGGAGTACGAGGCGCTCAAACGGCGGCTGCTCGCGAAGTATAAGCACAACCGCGACGCCTATACGGACGCGAAAGGCGATTTTGTCCGCGCTTGCGTCGCAAAAGCGCGCGAGGCAGGGAAGCAGGTTTAAAAGAAAAGCCGTGGACTGTGTTATATGATTAAAAAAATGACTTTTGCTGAACAAATATTACAATTTAACGAAAAACTTTCGCGTAAATCGCTTGATTTGGCTGCCGGATTTAGAGTGATTAATCCATTTGCAGGGGATCAAAAAGAGCAAGTTAGAAAAGTAACGACTGCGTTTTATCAAAAATACTATAATGATACTTATATTCGCCGTTTAATACTTGGAAGCTCACCTGCGCGACGTGGCACAGCTGTAACAGGAATTCCTTTTGAAGACGCCAAACATCTTCAAAGTGAAACGGGAATTTTTATTGACAAATTTTATATAAATCAATCTGTATCGGGAGCGGAGAAAACTATAAATTTTTATCAAAAATCAACGAAGAAAACAATTTTTTTAATGCAATTATACCGTTAGAACATCCACGCTTTATTATGCAATATAATTCTAAGCATAAGGATATATTCATTGAGAAATATATTAACGCTTTATGTCATTATAAAAATTAATGTAACCATCCCTTTATCCTGGATTTCCGCGAATTATATCTTCAATTCGTAATTTGGAAATTTTCGTCTGTCAAGGACGGGCGGCAGAATGCCGCCCCTACAGGCGCGTCGTTCACGGTACCGTAGGGGCGGCATTCTGCCGCCCCAGACCGTCCGAAAACTATCATAATCTTGTCATTCTGGGCTTGTCCCAGAATCCAGGTTCCGTTGTTTATCATTTTTGGATTCCGGGTCAAGCCCGGAATGACGGGAGACTTGCCACACACACTTCAATGCCGTACTAAATCTTATGTTGCTGAATCCAATGATAAGCGCAAGAGCAATGGCTGACGCAATAGACATTGCTCCCCGAAATGTTGAAGCAAATATCCGCAATCTGAAAAAAGCAGGGCTAGTCAAGCGCGTCGGCCCTGCCAAGGGCGGGCATTGGGCAGTCGAAAGGTCTTGATACAAAAAGGGGTTTGTTTAATGACAATTTTCTACTTCACAGGCACGGGCAACGCGCTCTGGGCGGCGCGGACCATCGCCGAAGCGGTCGGGGCGGCGCTTGTGTCCATCCCGTCGGTCATCGGAGAACAGCGTGAGTACACGGACGACGCGGTCGGATTTGTGTATCCGCAGTATGCCGTCGGTCTGCCCAAAATGGTGCGGAAATTCATCATACAAAACACATTCGCGGCGGATTATATATTTGCCGTCGATCTGTACGCTCATATTCGTATGGGCGCCCTCGGCGAAATCGCCGGATTGCTGCCGATTAACTATGGCGTATATCTCAAAACGCCGTGGAATTTCATCTTTGCGCTGAACGCTCCGAAGCATCCTGAAACGGTTCTGAAAACCGCGGAGAGCAAGCTCGCCCGCGTCATTGAGGATATAACTTCCCGTCGTGATCAGCGGGCGCGTCCGTCAAAGCGCGTTGGCGGCGCGACGAAATATTTCCGCGACGGTAAGTTCAAGGTCGCGGACAGCTGTACGAAATGCGGGATATGCGCCGGCGTCTGTCCCGCCCGCAATGTGGAGTTGCGGGCGGATCCGGGGGGCAAGCCCATATTCGGGAGCAGCTGCGAGATTTGCTATGCCTGCGTCAACCATTGCCCCGCTCACGCGATTTACTCGAATAACGCGATGATGAAACGGCGCCGGTACCGCAATCCCTATGTCGCGCTGGGCGACATCATGGCCGCAAACAGCGGAATGGGGGTTTCGTTCATAAGCGCGTTTGATATACGCCCCATCGACGAGGTTCTGCGCCCGATGGTCACGGATTTTATCAGCGAGCATTGGTTCGGGACGGATATGCTGATTCGCGGCGAAGTGATTGATATGACGAAGGTTGACGGCTTCGCGCTCCTCGAAAAAGGCGTTTTGACCGGTGTGATCACTTATATCACCTGCGGCAGTGTGTGTGAAATCACCTCGCTGGACAGCACGGTCGAGAGACGCGGCGTGGGAACGCGGCTGGTGAACGCCGTCGTCGCCCGCGCCCGTGAGCTGGACTGTAAACGGGTGCAGCTGCTGACGACCAACGACAACCTAAACGCAATCGGTTTCTATCAAAAGCGCGGGTTTGAACTCGTGGGAGTGAACCTTGGCGCGATCGACAAAGAACGCGCGCTCAAACCGTCCATACCCTTCATTGGGCAAAACGGCATTCCCATTCGTCACGAAGTCGAATTCGCGATGTATTTGTCATAAAGGAGAACGGTCATGGATATACTTGACGCGACGACCGGCAAAATCACCGAGGTCTTTTGGCTCATTTATGACAGGCTTTACACCATGCCCGAAATCATGCGCAGAACCGTTTTTAACGGTCGCTTTTTCAGTTACTCCTTCGTGAGCCACATATCCATGCCTGCGCCACGATTTTTGCCAGGACGCGATACAAAGCCCAACTTCTCGTAAAATCCTTCTTTTCCGATGGCAGCCATCAGGTCAATGGTGATCCGCCAGCCGGGTTTCATTTGCGCTTTCAGATATGATAGGATTTGTTCCGTCATATACTTGCCAATGCCTTTCCCTTGATATTCGGGGAGTACCAGCACATCTTTTATCAAAGCCGCGGGGCCGCCATCCCAAACGAGCCGCGCCACGCCTACAGTTTGGCCGCCGTCTTTCGCCGCGATGATATATGCGCTGCCCTTTAGCCCTGCCTGTGCCTGTTCTGGA
The DNA here is from genome assembly GCA_031264885.1 of Peptococcaceae bacterium. Lineage (GTDB taxonomy): Bacteria > Bacillota > Peptococcia > DRI-13 > UBA5745 > JAISDM01. The sequence continues at coordinate 4,706 of JAISDM010000154.1, forward strand.
TTGACGACCTTCCATCCCGCCGATGTACGCAGTGTGTTGTAGTCTTCAACGGAAATTGTGCCGGTGTAGGTAATGTTCATTGTCACAGTAACTCCTCGTAACTCTCATACGGCGCGGGTTTATTGATATGCGCCCAGCTTAATTATGTCGCCACCGGCGACATAATCTGTTTCCCATCTTTATTATATCGCAATAACGTCTAAATTCAACTGCGATTCGTAGTTTGGCATGATTTAGCGAAGTGTACCGGAGCAAGCATGAGCGGATCCGGATTTCGGGCGGCAGGATGCCGCCCCTACGGCACCGTGAATGATGCGTCTGTAGGGGGCGGCATCCTGCCGCCCGGGAACCGTCCAGAAACGATCATATCTTGTCATTCTGGGCTTGTCCCAGAATCCAGGTTCCTTGGTTTATCATCGGAATCGCTCAACCGATATCAGCGTAAAATTATTTTGAAGATACCTGAAAAAATATCTTGACAAAAATATTAAGGTAGCTTTATAATCAAATTATAAAGCTACCTTAATATTATCAAAAAGTTAACTTAGACAGGAGGTTAAGAGAATGTGTGAAAAAAAGAATAATCTGTTGGAGCAGTTTATGCAAATCCATTGGCTGCTAATGCGGAATCACCATCATAATCATATGAGTTTTGGCCTGATGGGGAATCCGTATAGAGGACAGGGACGCATATTGAAGCTGCTGAAATTAAAACCGGAAATCACTCAAAAAGAGCTCTCGGATTTATTGGATATGCGCCCCCAATCACTGGGAGACTTGCTGAAAAAATTGGAACAAAAAGGATACATCACCCGCACACCGTCAGAAAGTGACAAGCGGGTTATGATTATTCGCTTGACCGAAAAAGGAGCAAACGAGGAAATCGGGGACGAAAAGCAACTCGGCTTCGATTCGCTGTTCAACTGCCTCTCCGAAGAAGAACAAGCGCGCCTAAGCGAATATCTCGAACGCGTTATTGACGCTTGGCACGGTGATACCAAGCATGATTTCGGATTCGGGTTTCACGATTTTTACCATCGGCACAGGTAAAGGAGCGTGACGCTATGGAGGACAAAAAAATAATAACCGCTTCTCTTGAGGATTATCTAAAGACGGTTTATTTCTTGCACAAAACAGATAGTTCTGTCCGGCTAACCGATATCGCTGAAAGAATGTCTGTGACGAAACCAAGCGCGTTTAACGCGATTTCGCAATTGTCGGATATGGGACTTGCCGAACACATAAAATTTGGCCCCGTGCGGTTGACGGCTCCGGGAATAGAAGCGGCCCAAAATTTGGTTGCCAAACACGAAACAATCAAATGGTTTTTAATGCGTGTACTGAACATCGGTGAAGCTCTGGCAGGTTCTGAGGCTTGTGCCATTGAGCATACAATCCGTGATGAAACATTGGCTAAAATGGCGTCGTTGATCTGAATAGGGCGCGCGAAAGTTTTAACCATCGCGTAAATAATCATTTCTATTGTATTCACGCAATCACCTGCCGTAATATTCCCACTCACTGACTTTTCTTCTTTTTGCTCTCGACGGCAATCTGTTCAATCTTGTCGCCATCAACAACAATCGCCTGATTATTGCTGATAGGCCGCAAGTCAAGTTTCCCCGAATATTCAGCGATAATTTTTTCCGCGGACTTCTTAAAGGGAAAGTTTGCGCAGTGCGGAACGATAGAAAAATCAACAACAGACAACGCCGAAAAATCGCCGTTTAATTCCGGGGCGGCGGCGGGGTCGTCCTTATATTTCAGATACTCAATATCGCCCGAAGCGATAACGGAACCGGCCGACGCTCCGATATACAGCTTCCCGTTGTTTATATGTTCGACGATGAGCTTGTCCGCTGCTGTGCGCCGCAGCTCTTGAAGCAAGAAAAAGGTGTTCCCGCCCTCGACGAATATATAATCCGCCTTAGACAGCTTGCGCGCTATATCGTCATGGGACGCGGTTGAAACTTCCAATTCGTCAACCGCCAAACCAAGTTTACCCAAGGCTTTCAAATCCGCGCCAACAAAGAACGTGACTTTTTCGTGTATGCTTGCCGTTGGGATAAAGACGACTTTCTTTCCGGAACAACCGCCGGCAAAATCGGGAAACAGCTTTGCCACGCCTGAAAAGTATGATGACAGAAAAAGTCTTTTCATACGGGTATACCTCCTATCGCGCAAAGGCGAAACGTCTTCCGTTCCCGCCACGCTTCCGATAAGTAAGTATATCACAAAACGACATAAGATTGTGAATAAGCCATGAACAATTCCACGAAAATATTTAAGCCCCTTCGATTCGTAGTTTGGCGTTCCAGCGCCTACCGAGGACGGGCGGCAGAATGCCGCCCCTACATATGCGTCATTCACGGTACCGTAGGGGCGGCATTCTGCCGCCCGAAACCCCGATCCGCTCATTGCCTGCTCAGGCGCGTTTCGCTAAATCACGCCAAACTACGAATTGAAATTCAAAGCCCCTTTGCGGTCGGACGCCTGTCGGACGCCGCCGAGGGGCTTTTCGCATGGACAACAGCAAAGTCACGGTTATCGTGTTCCCCGGCAGCGGCGAGGACGCGGCGCGGAAAATGAATACTTTGCGAACATTTTACCAAACCGTGTGTGCCGTTTTTACGTTCGGTGTTTACCATGAAGGCATCGTAAGAATGTTTTGACGGTAACGGAGGGTACACGATGACGCAGACACTGAATTTGGCTCACAGGGGATTCGCGGGCGAATATCCCGAAAACACGATGCTTGCCTTTGAGAGGGCGATCGAAGCCGGATGCGACGGGTTTGAGACTGATGTCCAGCTCAGCGCGGACAGTGAGACGGTTCTCATTCATGACGAGACGGTGGACAGGACGACGGACGGTTCGGGCGTCGTCTGTGAACTGACGCTGGAGCAGATCCGCAGGCTCGACGCGGGGGAGGGGGAGCGGGCGCCGACGCTGGCGGAATTGCTCCGGCTCGTCCGGGAGCGGGGGCTGTGGCTGAATATAGAGCTGAAAAACGGGATGGCGCCGCGCCCCGGCATGGAGGCGGCGGTGATCCGGCAGGTACGCGCGTTCGGGCTGACGGAACGCGTCATACTGTCGTCGTTCAATCATCGTTCGATGGTGCTGTGCAAGCAGCTCGCGCCGGAGATAAGGACCGGTCTGCTGTATATGCAGCCGCTGCACGAGGTTCAGAAGTACGCGCGGACCTGTGGGGCGGACGCGATTCACCCGCATTACTTGCTCGCGACGCGGGACCCGGACCTCACGCCGCTGTGCCGTGAGGCGCGTGTGGCGATGAATGTCTGGACCGCCGACGATCCGGATGTCATCGCTCAGCTGGCTCAAGCGAACGTCAACGCGATTATCTCCAACTATCCGAACCGCGTGCGGGCGGTTCTGGAGGGCGTGAAATGAGAGTCTCGCGCAAGCGCGATATCGCGCCGTATGTATTTCTCGCGCCCGCGTTTTTGATTTTTGCGCTGTTTTCTTACTTCCCGTTTCTAAAAACGATTTTGATGAGCGCCACGATCACTAACAGCGGCGGCGAGATGAAAAAATTCGTCGGGTTCCGGAATTATCTCGATTTATTTACAAGCGCGGAGTTCGTTTCGACGTTGGCCGTAACCGGGAAGTTCATGGCGATGGTGTTCGTTCCGACTCTTGTGTTCGGAATGATCATGGCGCTGCTGACGGAACGCCGGAACGGGCCTGTGAGCGTGCTGTCGGAGGTGCTTTTTTCGCTGCCTATGGCTGTCGCGTCCGCCTCCGCCGCGATTGTGTGGCGGATGGTGTTCAATCCGGCTTCCGGGGTTTTGAACTACATTTTGGGCACGAACATTAACTGGCTCGCGGACAAAAATTGGGCGCTGTTTTCTGTGGCGATGGTCACTGTCTGGCTCCAGGTGGGATTTACGTTCATATTTCTGGTCACGGCGCTGCGCGGCGTTCAGCCGGAGGTCAAAGAGAGCGCGATGATTGACGGCGCCAACGCTTGGAATATATTCTGGAAAATCAAGCTGCCGCTCATTTCTCCGACGCTGTTTTTTGTTGTGTTCTTCAATATGACTCTCAGCTTTCAGAGTTTCGGGCAAATCCGCCTTTTGACTCAGGGCGGCCCGGGTACGAGTACGACGGTTCTCGTTTATCAGCTTTACCAGGAGGCGTTCATGAACAAGCGTTACGGCTCTTCCGCCGCGATGAGCGTCGTTCTGTTCCTGATCATGCTTGCGGTCACGCTGTTTCAAATAAGGCTTGAAAGGAAAGGGGTGTTCTACAATTGACGAATGTAGTTTCGCAGACGAATGTGGTTTCGCGGGGCGGCGGTCGAGCGAGTGTTCCCGGTGACATGGGGGTCTCCGGCGGTACGCGTGTTCCCACCGCCATAGGCGTCCCCGCCAGTGCGCGCGCCTCTGTTGGGTTGAGTATTCCTGCCGGTTCGCATATTCCCGGTAACGCGAACATTCCCGGTGACTCACGTGTTTCCGATGACTCAAACGTTCCCATGGATTCACGCGCTCCCGCCGGTTCACATATTCCTGTGGTTTCGCGGGGCGGCGGTCGAGCGAGTGTTCCCGCCAGTGCGCGCGTCTCCGCCGTCGCACACGTTCCCATCGCCGCGCGCGTCTCCGCCGCCGGCGCGGGTGTTCGCCGGATCGCGGCGGGGGGGCGGGCTTACAACATCGCGGCGCGGGTTCTCAAGGCGACGGTGAGCGCCGCGATCGGGCTGCTGGTGGCGGCGCCGATACTCTACGGCTTGTCGATGAGTCTCATGCGCGACGCCGACATTATGGCGTTCCCGCCCAAGATTTTTCCGATTCACGCGACGTTGGAGAATTATTTCAACGTCGTGCGAACCGTGCCGATTTTTCGCTTCATCGGCAACAGCATAGTCGTGTCCGTCTCGGTGTGCCTGCTGCAGCTTCTGACCTGTTCGATGGCGGCGTACGCCTTTGTGTTCCTGAAGTTTCGCGGGCGAAGGACGCTGTTCGTGGCGGCGCTGGCGACGATATTGATTCCAGGCGACGCGACCATCATCTCCAATTTTCTGACGGTCACGCGGCTGGGGATGGCGGATACTTTCACCGCGCTGATCGTGCCCTTCGCGACCTCCGCCACGGGGATTTTTCTGATACGCCAGTTTTATATGAGTGTTCCCAAGGAACTCAAGGAGGCGGCGCTCATCGACGGCTGCGGGGACTTCCATTTTTTCGTGAAAATCCTGCTCCCGATATCGGCCCCGGTGCTGGGAGCGCTGGCGGTTTTTGCCATCATCAGCACATGGAACCAATACATGTGGCCGCTTTTGATCACGAACACGCCCGAGAACCGCACCGTTCAGATCGGCATCAGTATGCTCCAGTTTTCCGACGGGATTGTGTACGGGCTGGTCAACGCGGGCTGTATGCTGGTGTTGATCCCGTCGATCACATTTTTCGTGATTTGCCGGAAAAAGATGGTGGATTCGTTGATTACCGGGTCGGTCAAAGGCTAAAGGCTAAGGGCCGCAAGTCAAAACGCCTTAAAAAAGAAAGGGGAAATTCATCTATGTTTAAAAAAACGCTTAAAAAAATCCTGTCCAAAAAAGCCATGAGCGCTGTGGTTTCGGCGCTGCTGACGGCGGGGTCGTTCGTCGGGTGCGCCGGGAACAGCGCGTCGGCGGGCGACGCGTCCGGGGCCGGGGGAGGCAATTCGGCCCCGACACAGGCCGTGGCGCAAACCGCCGGAACAACCCAGCAGAACATCGTGTTCTGGCACTCAATGGGCGGATCCGGAGGGGAGGCCATCGACAAGATGGTCGCCGACTTCAACGCGTCACAGGATTACATCACCGTCACCGCTCAATTCCAGGGCGAATACGACGACGCGATTACAAAACTCCAGAGCCTCGCGGGCACCGGCGCCGCCCCCGATATCATGCAGCTCTACGATATCGGGACCCGCTGGATGATCGACAGCGGCAACGCCGTCCCCATGCAGACCCTCATCGACCGCGACGGCTGGGACGTCAGCGTCGTCGAGCCGAACATCGCGGGCTATTACACCGTGGACGGCATGCTTTATTCGATGCCGTTCAACTCGTCCACGCCGATTATGTACTACAATAAGGACTGGTTCCGCGAGGCGGGACTGGATCCGCAAGCGCCGCCCACGAACTGGGACGAACTGGAAGCCGCCGCGTCCGCGCTCACACACGGTGAAGGCGGCGAAACTTTGTTCGGTTTTACCATGCAGATCTACGGCTGGTTCTTCGAGCAGTACATCTCGAAGCAAAGCCTCGATTACGCGAACAACGGCAACGGGCGCGAATCCACCGCGACCGCCGTGGAGTTTGATTCCAACGGCGGCGGGCGGGCGCTCCTGGACCGGTGGCTGAATCTCTACAATCAGGGAATATTGGGCAACCTCGGCCGTGACGGAAATGCGTGCATAGCCGCGTTTGCCACGGGCAAAACAGGGATTATCTTCGGATCGACCGCGTCGATGGCGACGATTCTCGCCGGCGTGGACGGCGCCTTCGAGGTCGGAACCGGATTCCTGCCCGACTTGACGCCCGGCGTGAACGGAGGCGTTTCCATCGGCGGCGGCTCCCTTTGGATGATGGACAAGGGCAGCGACGAGTCCAAAAACGCGGCGTGGGAGTTCATCAAGTACATGGTTTTGCCGGAACAGCAGTTTTACTGGCACACGCAAACCGGATATTTTCCGATTAATATCAAGGCTTATGACATTCCGGCGATGAACGGTCATTTGGAAAAAAACCCGCAGTTCCGCACCGCGATCGACCAGTTGCACGCCTCGCCGGTTTCGGCGCGGGGGGCCTTGATCGGGGTGTTCACCGAAGCCCGCCAGACCGTTGAGCGGAACATCGAAATGATGCTGGACGGTTCGCAGACCCCGGAGCAGGCGATCGCCGAGATGGCGAAATCGATCAACGCCGCGATTGAGACGTACAACATCGCGAACTCGTAGTAGGAGCGGCATCCTGCCGCCCGTTTTTGGCAAACGCAATTTCCAAATTATACAAATCAAGGAGATGCGATATGTCGCTTTATCACGCCGGTTCCGTACTCGCGCCGCTGAGTACGGAACGGATCGATTTGACGCGGGTTGAAGGCGGCGTCTG
>JAISDM010000198.1 GCA_031264885.1 Peptococcaceae bacterium
TGATTAAAGAGTGTGGATGCGAAGCAACTATTAATAGGAAATATTGGAAATTTATCCTTTTAATATCCGGGGAAAATTGCTCTCTATCCTTAAGTTGTTGACATTGCTCCTTGGAGGGGAATTTTTCCACGCGTCCGTAGGGGCGGCATTCTGCCGCCCGTCTCTGCCAGACGCCAATTTCCGATATGAATGCAAAATAAATAAAAAAGGGGACGCGCGGGACAATCCCCGGCGCGCCCCCGAGCGCCAATGTCCGGCCATGCCGGCCTCGCTTCGTTACCGCGTTACTAAAACGCGTAATTAGTTAGTACCTGCACCTGTGGGGACGGGAGCACCTGTGGGGGTGGGCGCGACCGAGTTGGACCATGACGTCATGGCGGGCAGTCCCACACGCAAGGCCACAAGCAGGACGAAAATCAGCACAAAACCGATGATTGCGTTCTTCAGCGCGGACTTGGCCTTTTCCCTCTCCTGGGGTTCCTCAGCCTTAGCCAGCTTCACACCCAAGAAGACGCAGTAGATCGCCCCCAAAGCGCCAACCACCAAAAGCGCCGGCCCCAGCGCCATATTGATCAGCTGAATGGCAGGATTCGTCATGGTGGTAAATGGGTTGGTGGTGGTGGTTAACATTATAATGTAATTCATGTTTTAACTCCTCTCTTAATATATAATGTTTATTTATATTATCAGCCGCCGCCGGCATGCCGGCTCCGGCGGACGGACTGCTAATATTCGCTTGTTCGTGATGACGGGCGGCGCGATGACGGTCTGGATTGCTTCGCTCCGCTCGCGATGACGGCGGGCCGACTGCGGTGGGTCAGCGCTCCGCTTCCGGCGCCGGTTTGGCCGGCCGCCGCTCCGTGATGACCTGGTTCGCCTGCGCCATCAAGGAATCCGCGCCTCTGGGGCCGATTATGACATAGGACTCTTTCCCTCCTACGGCGACGTTCTGTGCCTGGAGGGAATCCACGTTCGCCAGGGCAAACGCCTGATCCTCATAGCAGAGATACGCGCAGATCAAACCCTTGACCAGGGTATCCTCCACCAAGTTGATGTCCGGATAGGTATTGACGGTCACGCCCTGAATCTGATGGACCGCGAGCAAGGCGTTCTCCGAGAGCTGATCCGTCACGCCCACCGTCCGGTTCTCCAGGGCGTTGGCGGTAGGAAACAGCACGCCCCTGGGGGTGACCGCGTAAATCCGGCCGGATCCGTAGGACTGGGACACCGTGTAATTATAGGGCAGGCTGTCGTTGCTGGCGATCCTACCGATGGCTATATGGCCTTCCCCCAAGGTGATCCCTTCCAGCAGCCGGCCTTTGGGCAGCGCCCGCACCTCCATATCGACGCCCGCGCGGTCGGCCACGGCCTGAGCCAGCTGAATCTCCGACCCGTTCCATGTAATCCCGTCGCTTTCCAGATAGGCGTAAGCGCCCGCGTTCTCCGGAACCAGCACGGTCATGGTTCCCGCCTCCAGAATCTGATCCAGCACGTCGGGCTGCCGGGCGGCGCATCCCGATCCCGCCGCCGCCAGGTATCCCAGCAGCGCCCACAGCAATATTTTTCGCGGCATTGTCATACGGTTACGCTCCCCTTTGTTCAAACAGTCTCTGCACCTGACGGGTGGCCGCTATATCCACGGAGGTGCGCTCGGAGGCGGATGTGACCACGAAGGCCCGGCCCCGCCCGTTGTTGACGATCTCCTCCTGCTCGCTTTCATTGATGGCCCCGGCCTTCTCATACAGCCGGACCAAGTCGTGCATGTCGTTGGGCGCGAGGGGGAATATAAAGGAATACTGGCAGGCGTTGATGATGGCTGTGGACTTCCGGGCGATCTCTTCCGTTCCCACGAAGTCCTTGATGTTCTGGGTAATGACGATCTGCATCCCGTTGTATTTGCGGATGCGCTTGGCCAGCTGGAACATGAAATCCAGGGCCACGGGGAATTTCTCGTCGATGAACACATGGGCCTCGTCAATGGTGATCACGATCCTCCGGTTGGCGCCGGTCCGTGTGTTATAGTCCCGGTTCTTGATGATCTCGTTGTCCAGCCATTTCAGCACCAGCAGCATCTGAGCGTTGGCCACGGTGTTGTTCTTGTTGGCCAGCAGGGACTGAAAGTTGAACACGATGAAATTCTCGTTGGTGGAGATGGTGGCTTCCCCGTTCCAAAGGGCGGAGTTGCGCCCTCCCGTGGAGAACTTGGAGATATAATTGAGCAGCACCTGGAGATTGGCCTTGGAATAGGTCCCCGAAACCATCTGATACTCGCTGAGGATTTTGTCGTACAGATCGTCAAAAGTGGGATAATCCGAGGGTTTCAGCTTGGACAAATCCGAATCCCTGTCGATGTTCTTATCCTCATACAGGCGAACCAGCAAGTTGTTCAGGTATTCCACGGCGTCCGGCTCGATGCCGGGCAGTATCTGCCGGAAGAATTCCTCCAGGAACTGGAGATGGGTGCTGAAACTCACATTGCTGCCCCGGGATGTGATGTCGTCCGGGACGTCCTCGTCGTCATCCGCTGTGGTGATGATGTGGAAGGGATTCAGGCGCCCCTGGGTGGCGTTGCCCACGTCGATGACCTTGCCGCGCATATTCTCCGCCAGCACCCCGTATTCGTTCTCCGGATCCAGAATAAAAACCTTGCTGTCCTCCGAGGCCAAGTTGGTCAGTAATGTTTTGGTGGCGTAGGATTTGCCGCTGCCGGACTTGCCGATGATCACCATGTTGGAATTCACCCGCATCCGGTCCCGCTGAAAGAAATTGATGAATACCGGGATCGCTCCGTTATAGCCCACGCGAATCCCGCCTTTGTCGCTCAGCGTCTTATAGACGAAGGGGAACGCCGCCGCTACGGAGCCGGAATGGATGCTCCGGCTTTGGATGTTAAAGGCGTCGAAAGCCGAGACATGGGAGGAACCGTAAGCGTGAAACTGCCGGAGAAACAGATCCGTCGTTTTGAAGTTCTGTTCGGCCAATTGCCGCTTGACGCTCTGCTTCAGCTGAAGGCCCGGAAGCGTGACCTTCTTTCCTTCGGCCTGTTCCTTCAGCGCCCGGGTCTGGGGATAATCATAAACGGTCACGAATGTGTTCACGTCAAACAGCCGCTCGTTGTCGCCCTGGAGCAAAAACAGCAGTTCCGAGAGGGTCTGGATATGGGAGGATATCTCGATCAGTTTGCTGGTTTTGGCGGTGCTGCTTTCCTGTGTGCGCAGCTCGTCAATGGCCCGGTCGATGCGCCGGATCGCCTTATACCGGTCCACAGGCTTGATCTTCATGACCACCCGGGTGCTCAGAATATTGAACAAACCGTGGCCCCAGGCGTTGGCGACCTCTGTGGGATAATCGGTCAGCATCAAGGTGTGGGTGACTAGGTCGTCATACTTCACGGTACGCCCCGCGAATTCGATCTTCTGGGGCAGAATCCAGTCCATATACCGTTCCTTAGGCAGCGCCTGAACCTCCCGCTCGTCAAAGTCCACCGTATAATTATATTTCAGAAAGGCCACCAGTTCCTTCTCATTCAGGGAATGGCAGAGCATATCCGCGTTTTCCAATTGAGCCAGGGCGTTTTGGACCCGCTCCCTTACCAAATCCTTTGTTTTCTCAAAAAATACTAAATAATGGAACGGACGGTATACCTTCTTATCTACATTGATGCTTTCGATATCGTCCATCCGGGCATAAATCACGGATTCCCGGGTCGTGAACTCCGCTTCGTTGATCAGACCGTTCTCCAGGGCAGTCTCCATGCCATTCAGCTTCTCTTCCTCCGCCGTGACAAAATCATCATAGATAATGGGCCGGTCAATCTTCACCAGGGCCGCCGCGCCGCCTTCCGAAACCGTGCGCAGGGCCGCCCCCAGGTTCCGGTCGATGATGTTGTTCTGGCGGTTCAGCGTCAGGAACCGGAACTCGATGGAGGGGATCTCGATCGCCATGCCGTAATAACTGCCGCCGTACTCTATATATTCCCCGTCGATGCCGGTAAAAGGCGTGATATCCGCTACGGTCGGGACGCCTTTGTGTTTCTGAGTCGCCGTTCCGCTGACCTTGGATTTCCTGGCCGGCTTGGCCTTGTCCGCTTTGACTTTCGCCGGTTTTGTTTTGACCGCTTTGACTTTCGGCGCTTTAGCTTTTTTGTCCTTGCTTTTGCCGTTCCGGGCGCTTCGGGAGAGTCCTGCGGCTTCCTCCGGTCCGGCCCCGGCAACTTCTTCCGCCTCGCCAAAATCCGGCCCTTCGGCCAAAGCCGGTTCAGATTCAGTCTCAGGTTCAGGATCAGGATCAAGTTCAAACGCGTCCAAAGAGACCGGTACCCTGAAAGCTTCCGTCCGCGGCGCAGCTTCCGCCTGCGTCACAACTTCCGGTTCCGCCAAAGCCCCCGGCCGCGTCAACGCCCCCGTTCCCGGCGCCGCCCCTTCCCAGGCCAGCGCCGCTCCCCGCCTGAACAGCTTATAGCGGGATACGTTCGTCAGCAAATGGAATACAAACATATAAGCTTTGTCGCCATTGTCCTCGAAAGGCAGGATCAGCCCGGCGAATATGACCGACACCACGCCGATGGCCACCATCTTGAAGGGCATGTTTGAGACAAACAAGGCCATGTCGATGGCAACCCCCACCGCGCCCACCAAAACGTCCAGCAGTTCTACTCCCTTAAAGAATTCGATCCGAACCTTCGTATTTTTGGGGATAATACGCATTCATTTCACCCCTTTTTTATTTTATCCGGGAAAAGCGCCGGCTGAGCCCGTGTCCTAACCCGGAGGGGAATTTTTCAATCTCCGCCTCCGTCTCTGGGCTGATACCGGGTCGGCCTTGGCGGCGCGCCCCCGCCGGTTGAAGTCCCCCCGCCCGATGGCGGCGGCACAGTCCTTCCGCCACCCGGCGGCGTCGTCGGTGACGGCGGCGGCACGGCCCCTCCGCCGCCCGAAGGCCGCGTTGGCGGTGGCGGCGATGACGGTGGCGGCGATGACGGTGGCGGCGATGACGGTGGCCGCGGCGGTGGTGGCGGCGGCGCTGATGACGGTGGCCGCGGCGGCGGCGCAGCCCCTCCGCCACCCGATGACGGTGGCGCCGGTGGCCGCGGTGGCGCCGATGACGGTGGTGGTGTCGCCGACGGTGGCGGCGCCGATGGCCGCGGCGGCGCCGCCGATCCCGCCGATCCGCCGCTGCCTAAATCAGGCGCTCCTGCGTCTCCGCCGCTTCGAGACGATGGCGCCCTGTAGGCGCTCCCGGCTTCCGGGGGCGCGCCCCCGCTCGGTGAAGCCCCTCCGCCTGCCCTCGGTGGCAGTGACGACGAAGACGGCGGCGGCGCCGATGGCGGCAATGGCGCTGATGGCGGCAACGGTGCTGACGGTGGCGGCGGCGCCGATGGCGGCGCTGTTCCCGATCCTGACGATCCCGGCGGCGGCTCGTAAGGCGAAGCCGCAGGTACAGCCGCCGGCCCCTCATCATCCGGCGGCGGCTCCGATCCCGATCCCGACGTTCCCGGCGGCGGCTCGTAAGGCGAAGCCGCAGGCACAGCCGCCGGCCCCTCATCATCCGGCGGCGTATCCGCGCCTGGCGGCGTCACCGCTCCGGTTCCCCCGCGGTAAGCCTGGCTTTCTCCTTCGCCTCCGCTCCCGCCGCTGCCGGGCACACTCCCGCTTCCAGGCGCGCCTCCTCCAGGCGCGCTCCCGCTTCCGGGCGCGCTTCCCGACGCGCCTCCGCTTCTGCTTCTTCCGCCGCTTCCGTCGGTCATCCTGCTCGTAACGCGATTTCCAGACCGGGTCGCGATGGTCGAATAGTTCCCGTTCGCCTGCCGGGCCTGAAGCCTCTCCTGACCCATAAAGCGGAACGTCCGCATGCCGCCGTCCTTATCGCGGTTGAATTTGAATACGCCGAAATTCGCGCTGTCCACGTGCAGCGACCGGGTTCCGTCGGGATTCTCGCTCCGGCTGGATTTGACGACGCCCAGATTCAGTTTCTGCAAGCGCATGGCGCTGTTGCCGTCCGCCCCGGCTTCCCGTTTCCACTTCGCCACGCCCGCGTTCACCTTGTTCACGCGGATCCCATAGGTTCCGTCGTCCTTCTTTGCCCGGCGCCAGTTCATCACGCCGATGCTTCCGCCGTCTAATTTGAAGGCGCCGCCTTCGTCCTTCTGGCGTTTGAACCGCAGAACGCCCAAGTTCAGCCGGTTGAACCGCATCTTGCCGTTCTCGTCCCGTTTCCATTTCAAAATGCCCAAGTCCACGGACTTCCGTCTCATATTGCCGTCCGCGTCCTTGTCATATTTCACACTTTGCTTCTTCTCTCTCTGTTCTATACGGGCCAGGCGCTCCTTGTCCGCCTTTGTCCGCTGAGGCCCTCCGCCTCCGCCTTCGCCGCCGACGCCGGCAATGCCGCCGCCGCGGGCGCCGCCTCCGCCGCTGCCGCCCTCGGACAGGAACGCCTGTTCATCCCGGGCATCGCTCATGGCCTGATCCGCTTCCGCGGACTTACTCCCGGACCGGCTCCGGATGGCGCTTATGCCGCTGCCGACCAGGGATCCGGCGCCGGACACCGCGCCGAAAGCCAACGCGGCCCCCACGGCGCCCGCCCTGGCCTCGCTCTGTCCGGCCTGGAAATTCAGCAAGGTGGTCAGCATGGAACTGGACTTATACACCGCCCAGGCGCCCCCCAGCACAAAGAGCAGCTTAATCACATAATCCATTTTATTCGCCGTGGCGTAAAAACTGAAATTGCTGCCCATGATCAGCGGCAAGATCATCAGATAGATCCGCATCCCGATGGCCGCCCCGAATCCGGTAAACACCTTGGCGATAAACAACTCCCGCCATTTGCCGAACCGTTCCCCGTCGTCGATGGGCATGGTCGCCACAAAAAAGGGCGCCACAATATAGAGCATCAATATCTCAAAGATACGCTGAACGAAGATGATGATGCACATCGTCATGATCAAAAGGGCAAACAGCGCGGAGGCGAAAGCCGTAATGAAATCGATTTTTTCCAGATAGAAATCCGTCTTGACCACGTCCGCGCTCAGATAATTCTTAAGATCGTTTCCGGCCGAGCCCCTCTTCCAATAGGGGCCCCTCACGCTATCCTCAAAACTCGGATTGCTTACCGTTACCCTGCCCGCGTCCAGCGTGGATACGAGAAAAATCGTGCGCCCCAGGGATCCCTCTCCGCCGCCCAGCGCCTGGTTAAAGGCGCCCAGCACGACGCCGGATAATGAAATCATGAAATACATCAGCAGCGGAACCATTAAAAAACTGACCCCCGCTTTAAAGAAGGATCTCATCACCTGTCCCACCGGCCGTTTGTTTTCCATATCGAAGTCCAAAGCGGAACGCGCGACGGCGTAAATCGCCGCCAAAAAAGCCAATACCACGGCGACGATGGAAACCCGAAAAAACACGTCGCCCATCGCCGATTGGGTCAGCAGCACCTCAATCAAGGATTTATTATTGACGGCGCCGCCGACGGCAGGGGTGTACGATACCGGCTGCAGCCCGATCAGAACATCAAAACCCGTTTGAATCGTATCGATCAGCCTGAACAGCACCGCCAGGGCGCCGTACAGAAATCCCGCCAGAATCGTGATCAGCATATTCCAAAGCACCGGGAACACCGTTTCCAGCGCCCATTGAATGATGGGCCCCAATATGTTTTCAAACAGCCACTTCAGGATAGGCTCCAGCAAGCTGGCTATGAAACTGAATACCGGCGCCAGGATTTTATTCAAAACCCAGTTAAAAATACTGTCAAAAATACCCAGCCAGATTAACAAACGAAAGCCCCCTCAGACCGTCTCCCCTGCCTCACTTATGTACCTTAACCCTTAAACTTTAACTTATTTAAACAGCCCCGCCGGGGGCGCTCTGAGCCCCCTGAGGCGCGTAGGCGCCGCTTCCCGCGGACTGCTGCTGTCTCTGAGCGGTTTCCCTGGCGCCGCCTGCGCCGCCTCCGCCGCCTCCGGATCCGCCCCCGGACTGCTGATTCTTCCCGCCGTCTCCGCCTATCTTTCCGGCGGCGGAAGCCGCTCCGCTCATGGCCATACCCCCCACCAGCGCGCCGATCCCCACGCCTTCCTGAGCGGCGTAAGCCGCCTCGGGACTCAGCAGATGCAGAAGGGTCGTCTGGGACTGGAACGCCGCCCAGGCGCCGCCGATAACAATGAACAGCTTCAGCCCCGCGTCGATCTCCGCGTTGGCCGACAGCTTCAGGCTCGAGCTGAACAGCAGCGGCACCAGGAGAAAGAATAATTTCATAGAAATCACCGTGCCGAAACCGGAGAAGATTTTGCCGATAAACAGCTCCCGCCATTTGCCGAAGGCCGCTCCGTCGTCCAGAGGGATGGCCGCCACAAAGAGCGGCGACACCAGGTACAGAATCAGCAGGTCAAAAATACGCTGGATGAACATGAACAGAGCCCCGATCATGATCAGCGAGATCAATATCGCGCTGCAGGTGGCGGTGATATAATCATATTCGGTCAGGTTAAAATCCGCTCTCACCGTGGTCAGATCGCTGTAATCCTTCCCTCCGTTCAGGTAGCCCACCCGGAGATTGTCCGTATAAAAAGGGTTGGTGTTATAGTTTGAATTGTTCGCCGCCTTCATGCCGCCCGACAAAAACACCAGGGATCCCAATCTGGCGTCGCCGCTGCCGGCGGGAATACCGTCCCCGGACACAGGGACCGTCTGACCGCTGATGGCCTGATCGATCTGAATCAGCATCACGCTGGAAAGCCGCAGCATAAACAGAACCATAAAAGGGATCAGCATAAAGGTAAAAGCCGCCCGAAGCGCGCGTTTCATCACCACACTCACCGGATTTTTGTCCTCCAGCGCCATATCGCCGATGGACTTTATAACGCCGTATATGGTAAAGCCCATGGCCAGCACAGCCGCAAAGGCGGTAATATATACGAACGCTCTGGTAATCGGATCATGGCTGAAAAAAACATCCAGGAAATAACTGGGCGTCCCGCCATTATTCACCTGCCTGACCCCGGCGAATATGTCAAAAACAAATCCCAGAAAATCCAGCACCTTGAGAAACAGCACCATGATCTGATAATAAATAGTGGCCAAAATGGGCTTGATCAGGCCTACCACCAAATCAAACAGCGCCGTAAATATACTTGTGAGAACCGGGAGCAAAATCCGGTTAAACAAAGTACTGAAGATATTCTGCAATGTATCCAGAAAGCCCAGTGTTACCAAAGACATACCCTCACCGCCATTCCTGCTTGATCCTTATCGGACCCGCAAATCCCTTCTGCCCCGCATCAAAATCAAAACCGTCACAGCCGCCAGCAGTCCCACAAGCCCAATGATCAGCCCGATGGAAACCGCGTTCATCCGGTACCGCATCTCAAACCCGGCGGTGGCGTAATTCCCCGCCGGATCGTATACCACCAAATAATACGTCCCCGGATCGCCGATGGCTTCGTCCATGCGGAATCCGACCGCCGCCCCGTCCTTATACAAAGTGGCCGAAACCGCGTCCTCCGACAGATACTCCACCGTCACTTCCAGACCTGTGGATCTGCCGTTTTGAACGCCGTTCAGCCGAAACTCGGGGGCGGTGGTATCCCGGGTGAACTCCACCGTCATCCCCTCCACCTCCGCGTATTCCGCCGCCAGTTCTATGGTATACAGCCCATCCTCTTCCATCATCACCACATTGCCCTGATAGTTCAGGGGCCCGCCGTCTCTGAGGGCTTGAGTCACCGTGTAGCCCCAGGGCGCGTTATAGATATCCATATCCGCCGTGGGCCGGGTAACGATCTTGAAATTAAAACCCGGCGGCGGGCCGGACGCTGTCAGCGCGGCCAGATCATTGCCGCCGAATGTCATGCAATAAGCGCCGTCCTCCTGGATGGTTCCCCCCGGAATATACGGATACGCCTCTCCGTTTCGGGTCAGACTGACCTCGCCAAACTGAGCGGGGAACGCAAACGCCACCGGGAAGTTAACCACCGCGCCGTTGGGGATATTGCTGAAAAAAGCCCTTTCGGAAGCCGTGGTTTCCAAGAACATCCCCGCCCGGCTGTCGTAAAGCTCATCCAGTCCCGTATACACCCCGTTGCCCGTCAGCACGCGGGTGGCGGCCCCTGTGCCGGCGCCCGCGCCGCCGCCGGCGTCGCCGTATATATAGCTGTCGATCAGCGCGCCGATCTCGTCGTCCGTCATCGCCGTATCATCCAGAAAACCGCCCAAGGCCGGATCCACGCCCGCGGAACCGTCCGCGGCCTCTCCGCGGGACGCGATCCGGAATCGGAACACCCCGTTCACAATGCCGTCCTGATCGTCCATAAAGGACAGATAAAGGACATAAGCCCCCGGATCCACAATATTCATCCGGTTGACAAAAGCCGTGGCCGCGCCGTCCCGCTCCATCCGGACATTGATGCCGGCGGGCAGCTCCACATACACCGAATTGCTGGTCATGCCGCCGTTTTCGATATCCGTATAAAAAAACTTGTTCGCGAAATTCTGCTCAAACAACCCTTGATCTATGTGATAAGTACCTGTAATATCCACCGTGCGCGTCCCGAACTGTCCGCCGGATTCGCCGCCCGCGGCGGCCGGTACGCTGTCGGCCTCAGACGCGGTAAACGGCGCCGTGGGCACGGAGTCGGGAATCGCGGCGGGAGCGGGATCTGTTACGACCGTACCCGCGGCGGGGGCCGTTGTGACCGGAACCGTCGCGGCGGGAGCCGTTGTGACCGGAGCTGTCGTGACCGGAACCGTCGCGACCGGGGCCGTTGTGACCGAATCCGTCACGACCGGTTCCGCCGTGTCGAAAACCGGCGGCGCCTCAGCGGCGGACGCCGCCTCAGCGCCCACCCCTGTCAAAAGCAAAGCCAGCGCCACACATAGAGTCCACAAAAACGCCTTCATCCCAAGGCTTCCTCCCTTGCTTCCTTATCGGCTTCAGATCCGGCGTCGTCGCCCTGTCTCAATACGTAATCATTGCGGTCGAACAAATCATAGAAAATCTCTTCCCCGTAAAAAGCGTTCGCCTGAATGTCCGATATATCCATACAGCCGGTTTCATAAAGGGGACACTGATAGCTGGGGGTATATTTGGCCTTGGCGGGGAAATTGCCGAAGGATACCAATATCGCGTTGCCGGTGTCCGACTTGTTATTGAGTCTCTGCAATTCGGAGGGATAAATCAGCGGGCGCGTCTGGAGCTGGCTGGATACGTTAAACTGCCCGGATTTGTCCCCCGTCGCCGACGAGACGCTGTTGGTGGACACGGTCATATTGCCGCAGAGTTCCGAGAACTCCTTGCAGGTATCGATGTCATTGCTGCCGATAAACAGCTTGATGCCGCAGTTGGACTTGATGATGTCCGCCACCTTATCCCCGTACACATTGTTGAGCTGAGCATAGGACTGCACCACCATCTGGAACCAGATCTTGCGGCTGCGGCCTACGGTGATCATCTTGTCGAACTTGTCGATCTTGGGCATGTTCCCGAATTCATCCAACAGGAAGTACACGTTCCGGGGCAGGCTCAGATCCTCCCGGCCGGAAGCGATCTTTATGAGGGCTTTGTATATGCTGAGCACAAACACACCCGCCAAGGCGTGCCGGGTATCCTTTTCATCGGGAATCTTCAGGAACAGCGCCGTGGGCCGGTCGGCAAAGACCATGGGATCGATGTCCGTGGCCGACGTCAGGGAACAGATGCCCTCGTCGTTGAACATGGAAAGCTTATCATAAGCGATGGACATATAGGATTGCAGGGTATTGTCGGCGGAAGAAAGCACCTGCTTCGACAGGTTCAGCGCCTTGGACAGAGGCGGGCGCCCCATGAAGTATTCCTTCAGCGCCTTAAACTCCTCTTCCGAATTCCCGATGGCCTTGTTGATGTTGTAGAAGCAGTATTTCTCCTTGGTCATGCCCAGTTCCGGATTCTCGCTGTCCTCCAGCATGGCCAGCGCCACCGCCATAATAATGGACCGGGCCCCTTTCTCCCACACCGGATCATCCGCGGATTCAATGGGACAGATGACCCCGACCAAGTCGTTCAAATCCTCATAAACCTCGTCATACACACGCTGGCGCTGAATCCGGATCGAATTCATCAGCTTCTTGCCGTCGGCGTATGCCTTGCCTTCAAACTCATACCAGGTCTCTCCGTAACTGTCCCGCGGCTCCGCCATCTCCAGGCCGCTGTTCGCCACCGAATCCGTGCGTTTAAAGATATCTTCCCCATAACGCAGATAAATCTGATAGCGGTTGTATAAATCCTCAAAGGGATTCCAGCGGAAGGAGGAATAGGGCTCCCGCAGATCCAGCACCATACAGTGATAGCCCCGGCTTTGCAGGAACTTCGTGTGGGTCTGGAACAGTTCCCCCTTGGGATCGGTGCAGATCATGGAGGAACCCGCCGATGTGGCGGCCAATATCTGGATCACGGGATTGATGAAGGTGGTGGTCTTGCCGGACCCGGTGGCGCCGATGATCAGACCGTGCATGGGGGAGGCGAGATTGATCTCCATATCCCTTTTCCGTTTGTTATAAACCGCCCGGACGGCGATGCCGTCTTTCTTGGCGGCAGTCAGCTTGGAATACGTCTGCGGCGGGAAATTAAAATCGAATTCCTTTTCAGTCATGAACCGGGAATTCTCCAGCGCCCCTTCCACTTCCTTCGCCTTGCCCGTCATGAACTTCTTCGCCTTCTTGCTGGAAGGCTGGGCAAAAACCATCCACAGCGCCACCACCGCCACGATCGCCACGGCGCCCGCTATGTAAGTCTCCATCTGCCCAAACAGACGCCACGGCTCCAAAGCCGCGAAATCCGCCATACTCTTGACCTGGCCGGCGATCAGCGCGTCCATATTCACATAAGCGAACCGCAGTATCCCTCCCGCCAGCGCCACCGCCGCCGCGGCCAGAAGTAAGTACAATAATACCTTTTTCAATATGCGCATGACCCTCATAACCCCTTTCCTGTTTCAGCCGTCCTTTTTAAAAGCGTGTTTTTTCACATGCCTCGGTTGATACCGCTCGCCGGTCTCCCGCTTCACGGCGTTTTTTGACGGCAAGTCTTTCAATCCCTTGAATCCTGCCAATCCCTTGAATCCTATCAATCCCTTGAAGCCTATCAATGTCCAAACCGCCAGCCCGCCGCCCAGAATCAAAAAAGCCCACAACAACAGCGGATTGGCCGCGATCCGCGCGTAGCCCTCGCTTTCCCTCAGAAATATCCCCGGCAGAGAGGATATATTGACCCCCATATGCAACAGCATGGCCGCGGTTAAATTCTCAAACCGCAGCGTCAGCCAGCCCAGAAGCAGCCCGAATAAGAACGCGTAACTTATCCAAAGGGGATGCCCGTGCATCAAACCGAAAACCACAGACACCGCCAGCACGGATACCCTGGGAGAAAACCCCTTTAACAGGGTGCGCAGCAGAAACCCGCGAAAAACCAACTCCTCGCTGAGCGGCATAAAGAGAACGCTCATCAGCACCGCGACGATTCTGCCCTCCCCCTCAAAGGCGGCCAGAGAAGCGGCGTCATAAGACTCCATCCACTGAGCCGGGAACGGAAGCAAATTCAGCAGCGCCGACAAAGCGAAGCCGCATCCGACGCCCGCGGCCAGCATACGGACGGCGTCCTTCCCACCCATCTCCCTGGGCGCGAAACCGGTCGCCTCTGGCAGCAAAACCCCTTTTTTCCGGAACCGGCCGGCGATCACCGTAATGGCCACGACGCAGCCCGTCATCGAAAAGAGATCCGACACCACCGACGGCGGCGCCTCCCCCCCGCCGGGGAGATTGACCGCCATAGCGATCATGAGAAAGAACGCCGGAATCACCAGGAAAACCGCCAGTATGGCGGAGGCGGTCAGCGCGACCTTCACCCTGGCCCAGGCGCTCATGTGATCCTGACGACGCCCGCCAGTCCCGTCAGCTCAAAGATCTCCAGGATCTGCTGCTTCACATTGCGCAATTCCAGTTCCCCGCCGGCAGCCCGCACTTTTTTCTCCAGAATCAATACCACCCGCAGTCCCGCCGAACTGATATAGGTGGTCTGCCCGAAGTCCAGCGTCAGATCCGTCTGATCCCGCACCAGTTCGAGAACCTCCCTCCTCACCGACTCAGCCGTGTTCGAATCCACCTTCACCGGCATCGTATAACAATTTGGGTCGCCCATTACACAAACATCCCCTCGACACTGATTCTCTATTGTGAATCATTTCTAATAAACAAATGTTGATACATGAGCAATTATAATATCGAATATTGGCTTTTGTCAAGTAAATCCAATGTAAACAAATTCCTGTTCAAGCGGCTTATAATCTGAAATTTCAGTCGTCATTCCGGGTCGTCTGTCCCCGTCAATCCCCTCCGGGAGGAGGTGAATGACCCCGCTGGAAAGACAAGACACAACGCCGCAACCACACATCCGAAGGGTCGGCATTTTGCCGCCCGCCCTCGTCCCGAACCCACCTATTCAAGCGTAATGGCGCGGATTTCAGTCAGCGCGGATAAATCGCTGGCTTTCAGTATTTTATTGGACAAAGTATACAGGGTGTCGCCGATGTAAAGGCCCCTCTGAACGGATTTATCCATATCCCAGGATCCGTTCCCGGCCTTCAGCATATCCTCGCCGGTCAGATGGGTGACGCGGCCCCTTAAGGTAAAGCCATCGCTCAAATCCAGGCTGTAAACATACAGGCCCTGAAAGACGAACTGCCCGTAAGGAGGCGCGCCGGAATTATAAATATCCGCCGCCGTTCCCGGCGGAACTTCCGCCACGCTGGCGGGGAAGGCCAGCAATCCTTTTTCCTTGCTGAACAAAAACGCCTTATGATTATACAGAAGCTCCGATTCCGAGCCCCGGTCGCCGATGCCGGTCACGAATTTTTCCTTGGGCGCGGTCACGTCGCTCACGTCAAAGAGCGCCAGCTTCAGGCCCAGGTAATAAGCCACAGCGGATCGGCCGTCCGCCGATGATACCTCCACCGTGTCCTTGCCGAAACCGATGAGGTGGTTCTCGTCGTAAGGATGCAGGTACTGACTGTAGCCGGGAATCTTCAGTGCGCCCAGAATTTGGGGCTGAGCGGGGTTTGTGAGATCAATCACAAATAAGGGGTCCACAGTTTGGAATGTGACCATATAGGCCCGGCCGCCTATAAACCGCGCGGAATAGATCCTTTCCCCCGGGGCGATGTCCTCAATGCTGCCGGCGGTTTCCATCATCTCGTTCAGCACGTACAGATGATTGGCTGTGCGGCCGCCCGAATTCGCGTCCCAACGGTCTTCCGTGACGGCGACGCGGAAATAGCCGCCGTATTCGTCCATAGAGAATTGATTGAGGACGGTTCCGGGCGTCTGGCCCGCTGCCAGATAGGTGACCTGCCCGCCGCTTAAAGAGAACTTCAATATCCGGGTGCCCGGCCGGCGGACGGCCGCGTCTGCCTCCGCCTTCGTGTCCTCCGCGGCGGAGTCCCGCCACAGGGGTTGGATGCTCTCATAAGCGGGTACGCTTACCGCGGCGTACAGATTTTCCCGCGAAACATAGATGTTTTCCCCGGCGCCCAGATAGGCTCCGACATGGACCGGTTCCGCCGGTTTGGACAGATCCAGCCCGGCCAGAAGCAAGTAATTGGGCGCCGTCATTTCCGGAATATACCGAATGTCGTTCAGATTCATTTGAACGTCCTGCCCGCCTGAGGCGCTGTCCCTGTAAGAAGGAACGCTCTGCGCTATATCGGAGGCGTTTTCCCGGCCGGAATAATACCAGCCCGCGTGGTGATTGGCGGCTAAATACAGCGCGTCCCCGATCTTCCGGGAAGAGACATAACTGCCGTCCAGTTCAATCTCCCGGGTCCTGACCGGCGTCCGGCGGTCGGAGACGTCATAGATCCAGACGCAGGTTCGGACGTAACCCCGCCGCGCGTACGCGCCGCGCCCGAGTACGGTCATCTGATCCCCGGAAACATACAGTTCCGCGGGATCGAATGTATCCGGATCCATGGGCAGACTGCAGAGAACCTCCATACGTTCGGGAGGATTCGCCAATGTAATGACGACGCGCCCGGGCAGAATTTGATAGATATAGCTGCCGTCGGTTTTGACGGTATCCGCCTCATCCACCCCTTGAATCTGTACGTTGGTGGAAGAAAAATCGGAAGAAAAATCAGAAGAAAAATCCGAGGCCGCCTGATTGTCCGCGTCTGTTAGATAAGCCCGCGGCTCGGGCGCCGGAGCGGCGTCGGCGATTGAGAGCGCTTCCATCACACCCGGGACACCGTAGAATATCCGCCCTTGATCTTCGGTTTCCAGGAGCCTTCGCAGGGTCTCGGCGTCCTGAACCCTGGGCAGCTGGTTGACCCGGGCGACGATTTGATCCAGCAGCCCTTTATCCCTTGCCGTATCCAGCTTGAGGGGACTGCCGCTCAGAATGATCAGGCCGCGGTCGTAAAACACCGCCTGATCCATTGCCTTGGTCACCGCCCGAAGCGGCACATAAACCCGGCCGCCGCCGGATATTTCCGCCGGCGCGTCCAAAGCCACAGAGGATCCGTTCACCCGCATATCCTTCGATCCAGGCTGAATCCGCACGGATTTGCCCTCTGCTTCCAGACTGATCTCTTTGCCGGCGGGATCCCAATTCACCCGGAGGTTCAGCTGTTCCCCGACAAATCTCAAAGGCGCCATGACCCGGCCGTCCTTCACATAAACCGAAACCGCGCCGTCCGACGGATCGATCATAGTCTCCCGCCCCCGAACCAGAGTCAGCGGCGAACCCGCGTACAGAATCACACTTTGGCTTATGACGGCTTCCTGACTGATTGGGCCGGCCTGCGCCGTTTGGGACGTCTCCGCGGCCTGAATCGCCCGCGCCGCGTCCCGGGCCGCGGGAGCGGACAGCGCGGCGGCCGCCAGCGCCAGCCCCCCCGCGATCATAGCCCGGATCCATTTGTTTTTCAACATATTCCCTTCCCCTTCCTCAATTTATTCTCACTTACTTAGACGCGCAAAAGCGCCCGCCGGTTCCAGACCAGATCCGGATTTTCGGACAGCGGCCCGCCGCCCCTGCGATACCGCGGCGCTCCGCCCGTAGGGGCGGCAAAACGCGCCTCTTCGGTCCCGTGCCCGGCGCATCCGTAGGGGCGGCATCCTGCCGCCCGCCTCTGCCATGCGCCATGCACCCATGCGCGGATTCTCGCGGCGCCCGGCGAAACGTTCTTGAATATTCGGCGCAAAAACGCTATAATGATTGCGTCAGGCAAGAAAACCGAAGGGGATGGGGCATATGGACACCGCTCAGAAATGGGCTTCACTGGGTCAGTTCGCGCTGGGAGCGGAAGCGGAAATCGTCGAATCTCTTCTCGAAACCTTTGAAGTCCCGTATTTCAGGAAATATGACCGGGAAGGCGCTTTCACGCATATCTACCTGGGCAATTCCCGGATCCCGGTAGAAATCATGGTTCCGGACGACCGGCTGTCCGAAGCCAAAGAACTGTTGGAAAACCACATAGCCGAATCCGAACTTGAGTCCGAAGCCGAACCCGAATCCGAACTTGAACCCGAGCCCAACTGAAGGCATCTGTCCGCAATCACAGAATTTCCGAATCGCGGGACGTCTATATTTATGCTTGTAATTCAGCCGCGATGAAGTTATAATCATACTCGGCCCCAAGGGGAACGCGGAGGAGTACCCAAGCGGTGAAGGGGCCGCACTCGAAATGCGGAAGGCCGGTTTCCCCGGCGCGAGAGTTCGATCCTCTCCTCCTCCGCCAATGCAAATAAGTACCATAAAGGTATATGGTTACTTTATAAAACGGACGGCAGAATGCCGTCCCTACAGGTGCGTTATGCACGTTACCGTAGGGGCGGCATTCTGCCGCCCGAGGTTTATCTAATTGCTCTCCCATTCGCATATATAGCCGAACATGCCGGAATACACCTCGTCGGTTCCGTCGTTCCAGCCCCAGGAGCCGGTGTAGTAATCCGTCATCAGCAGGTAGGTTTCGCGGTCTCCGCCATTGGGTTCCCCCGGCAGCCAGTCCGTGTACGAGAACCGCTCCCCGGTAACCCAGGACCAGCTGCCGTCCGCGTCGGCCGCGCCCAGCCAGAGGAACCGCGAACTCTCGGAGGGCAAACCTTTGACGAACCGGGATTCTGTGGCGGATGTGACGGTACACAAATGCCCGCCCAGACCGCTGCAGATTCGATCGGCCTCGACCCATGTCGCGTCGCTGTAATACACCTTATAATAGTTCCCCTCATACCTCACCGCGTCACTCGGTATGGGCGAGTTGTTCACCGTCACCCATTTGTCCCGGGACTGGCTCGTGTACATATTGCTGCCGCTGCTTACCTGCCCATCGCTGCCGATGATTCTCATTTGCAGCAAGTGCGACCCGTTGGAGTATTTTGTGGTATCCCATGAGACCGTGAACCCCGGCAGGGGCGTCGATTGGGAATAATCCCGCCCGGTTCCCCGGGTCGCGTCCAATACCTCTCTCCGGGCCGTCCGCGCCGCGGTTCCCAACGAAACGCCGTCCACCCATATCTCAACCGTGTTGCCCGCGCCGTAAACCGCCCATCCGGAGATGTTCACAACGCCGCTGAGGGCATTGGGATAATCGTCGATCCAGCCGTCGAAAGGCAAATTGCCTGCCGGCGAAGAGACTGGCGCGGGTGTGGGCCTCGGTGTGGGTGTAGGCTGTGGGGTGGGCGTCGGTGTCGGTCGGGGCGTGGGCGTCGGCACAGAGGTGGGCCTCGGTGTAGGCGTCGGCGCGGAGGTGGGTCGTGGCGTCGGTGTCGGCATGGGTCTCGGCGTCGGCGTGGGCGTCAGACGTGGTGTAGGCGTTGGCGTAGGCCGTGACGTC